>NZ_SOGZ01000011.1:0-72231 GCF_004403145.1 Cryobacterium sp. TMT1-62
GCGCAAACCCAAACCGATTCGGTACGAGAAGAAAACCCCAGGCGAGCTGGTGCACGTTGACGTGAAGAAACTTGGTCGCATCCCCGACGGCGGCGGCCATCGCACTCTCGGCCGCCAAGCCGGCAAACGCAACCGTCAGGCAGGCGTGGGCCACTCATTTCTGCACTCCGCGATCGACGATTATTCCCGGCTGGTCTATTCAGAGATCTTGACCGATGAGAAGAAGGAAACCGCGGCCGGCTTCTGGGGCCGCGCGAACGCGTTCTACGCGACCCACGACATCACTGTGCTGCGCGTCATGACCGACAACGGCTCCTGCTACCGGTCGAAGTTCTTCAACGACGCTCTGGGCGACATTACGCACAAGTTCACCCGGCCCTAACGACCCCAAACCAATGGAAAGATCGAACGATTCCACCGCACCCTCGCCGCGGAATGGGCTTACGCCCACCACTACAACTCAGACGCCGCCCGAGCAGCCACCTACCAAGACTGGATCCATAGCTACAATCACCACAGACCCCATACCGGCATCGGCGGCAAATCACCCATCGACCGTGCTCACAACGTCAGTGGGAACAACAGCTAGCGCCGCCGTCCCGCGCGCACGTCGCTCCCTCCGCGTCGTCTCACCAATTCGACGGAGATTTTGCCTGTAGGACGTCGATTCCGGCCTTTTTGGCCAACTCGGGCCAAAATCTCCGTCGAATTCGTTCGGGGCGGGAGACGCTGCTGTGTCGGGTGTCGGGTGCGGGGTGCCGGGTGTCAGGGTGCCGGGTGTATCGGGTGTATCAGGGGTCGGGGTGCCGGGCCTCCTAGGCGTCGTACTGCGCGCGCAGGAACGTGACGATCTCGCCCAGTTCGGCTTGCGAAATGGAATGGCCCATGCCCTCGTAGATGCGCTCGGTAAGTGTGGAGTGTTCGGGAAGCCAAGCCCGGGTGCGGTCGACGGCATCCTGCGGGATGACCGGATCGGCCGTGCCGCGACCCCAGAAGACCGGCAGGCGCCGCTCACGCAGGCGCTCGTCACCGGTGTGCTTGCTGCGCCCCACGAAACCGGACAGCTGCACCGCGAACGCGAACCGGTCGGGTGCCTGACGCAGCAGCTGCAGCGCCATAGCCCCGCCCTGCGAGAAGCCGAGTAGTCCGACGGACGCGGGCTGCTCGGGAAGGCCGTCCAGCCATTCGAGCACCCCGGCGGCGGCAGCATCCAGTGCGTCGGCGCTCGGCGAGCCCGGGTTGACCTTGGCGCCGGCGGCCCCGATCGGGAACCAGGCCCAGCCCGGACCGGCCGGGAGCGGGGCGCGCAGCGCGGCGATCACCGGATGCAGCGGCAGGTGCGGCGCCAGCGAGAAGAGATCCCCCTCGTGCGAACCGTAGCCGTGCAGAATCAGCAGAAGCGGTCGCCCGGCGCGGTCGGCGCCAGACGCGCTCCACAGCACGGCATCCGGGTCGATGGGCTCGGCGCACGCCGCGGCGGCGCCGGTGGTGCTGCTCTCGGTGGTGTCGTCGCTCCCGGTGGAGGCGTCGCCGCCGGGATTGGTGTCGTTCGGGCCCATGGTGGTCCTCCTGTTCGAGGTCGACACCGAGAAACGCCGACGGGTCAATCTTTCCACTCCCGGGGACGCGCGAAAATCGGTCGGCATCCGTCGTCCCCGTGCAGAACTCCGGCGATCCGCTGCGAGAAGCCGGAAAGATGCCCGTACTCGCGGGAACCGTGCCACCGCTCCGCCGAATTTCAGGGGTCATGCACCACTGGCCGGCACTTCCCCACGTGGCGGCGGCATCCGCGGGCACCCCGTGGCCAACTCAGGAGATTCCGGCAGCGGCGGGCGCGCCCCCGCAGAGTTCCGCATGTTACCGCGTCGTTTCGCGGGGCGGCCGCGCCAGCCACCCGTTTCTCCTGAGTCAGCCTCACCTCACTCGCCCCGCCTGGCCTGCCCTGGCCAGCCCGAGCATCCGTCGCCACCTGCTCGACCGGCGACGGATGTCCCGATCAGCTGGTCCGCCGCCTCGCCCCGCGCCGCCGGAGTGAGGCCCGCGAGGCGGCCCGTCGCCCACCAGAGACGGCCGGCGAACCCCAGTCCGGTGTTGTGGGTGACTGCGCCGGCCCGGGCCACTCGGTCGATGAACCCGGCGAGGGGAGCGAGGCCGAAGGAGATCCCCACTGGGTGATGCGCATGGCCGCGCCGTTGGTCGTGCCGAAGCGCCCGGACTCGAGGGATGACACGCCGGATCGCAGGCGCTCAAGCGTCGTCGTCGAGGGTCCGAGCAGATCGAGGGAGCCGCGCGCCCGCGCCCGTTTCACTTAGTCGAGAAGCTGCTTCGCGAAGACGCCGGGGTCGCCCTGGCCGTGACAATCGATCAGGAGCGGGCCAGCAGACTGGCCTGCTCCGTGTCATCCGTGATCGACCCGGCGGGCATCCCGACGGCGATCGGCTGGTGCTGTCCGGGGTCCCGAAACCCCTCACTGGCGCCGTAGTCGGCCTCGATCTAAGCCCGGGATAGGTCCTGCGTCGGCATCCCGAGTGCATCGCCGAGGGCCAGCCGGTGAAGGCGCCGAGCGCGCGGTCGTGGCGCGCCGCCGCAGTTCTCTGCCTCACCATGCGCAGACCGTCGCCGCACGCGCGCCGGACCGCGCCCGTTCCGTCCGACCCGCAGCGGGGTGCCCATGGCGTATCCGGGCGCAGGGTAAGACAGAATAGCCTCATGAGCGTGCGCACACCTGACCCCGATCCGGACTGGACGCCTGGCCCCGAGGGCGCGGGGCCGCCCCACACCAACCCGGGCTGGCTGAGCGACGTCGAGCTGGCCGAAGTGCGGCGCCGACTTCCGATCCTTTACATCGAGGCGGTGCCCGTGCGAGTCGACGGCCTCGGCCAGGTCGTGGAGGTCGGCGTGCTCCTGCGCGCCCGGTCGACCGGCGAGATGACCCGGATGCTCGTGTCCGGCCGCGTGCTCTACGGCGAGACCCTGCGCGACGCCCTCTTCCGGCATCTCGAGAAGGATCTCGGCCCGATGGCCTTCCCGCAGCTGCCGATGAGCCCGGTGCCGTTCACGGTGGCCGAATACTTCCCGATGCCGGGCATCACCGCGTTCACGGATGACCGCCAGCACGCCGTTTCGATGGCCTACGTCGTTCCCGTCACCGGCACCTGCGACCCGCGCCAGGACGCCCTCGAACTGACCTGGATGACCCCCAAGGAGGCTGCCTCCGACGCGGTGGCAGCCGAGATGGAGGGCGGGCGCGGGGCGCTGCTGCGCATGGCGCTCGCCTCGGTTGGCGAGCTGCGCTAAGCCGCCTGATGGCGGCCCGATCCTGCGGGCCGCCGCTGCGAGCTACTCGGTCGTGACGAGTGACAGACGACGCGCGAGCGAGCGCGGTCGCACCAGGCGCACTTCGTGGAGCTGTTCGCCGAGCACTTCCTGATCCTGCTCGTGGCCGTCGGGGGCGTAGCCGTTGCGCTTGTAGAACGAGTGCGCGCGGGGGTTGTTTTCGGCGACCCACAGGTAGGATGGGCCCTCGTCGACGACGGCGTCGAAGAGCTGCTGGCCGATGCCGGTGCCGTGGTAGGCGTCGAGCAGGTAGATGAAGTAGAGCTCCATCGGGGCCGGTTTGTCGGCGTCGCGGGACGGCCCGCTGCCGGCGAATCCGACGATCTCGCCGTCGACGAGGGCCGCAATTTGGCGGTGGTTCGGTCCCTGGGCGCTGAACCGGCGCCACATGGCGGCCAGGCGTGCGGGCTGCAGCTGCTCAAGGGCGGCCTCGCTGAGCAACTGGTCGTAGGTTTCGTGCCAGCAGGTGGCATGCACGCGGCCGAGGCTGTCGGCATCTGCTTCTGCGACGGGACGAAGTACTGCTGTGGTGGCCATGACCCGAGACTAGCTCAGCCGCAGGCACCCGATTGACGCTGCCGGGTTCTGCCCGTGGTCACTGCGCCGACGGCTCCCGTCCGACCCGCGACTTCCCGGTCTACGGCGGCTCCAGACCCCGCCGATGAGTCGGATAACAAGTGGCTAACTCCTGAGATCCGGTGGCGCCATGGTGCGGCGCCACGTGATTCCGGGGCCGAGCATCCGTCACGGGCATGTTTCTCCTGAGTTGGCGACAACGCAGAACGGGCCGGCCTCGGGAGAGGCCGGCCCGTTCACAGTGGAACTAACGTGCAGATGCTGCCGAGCGACTAGCCCTGCGCGCGGCGCGGGGCCGAGCGACGAGCGCCGCCGGTGGCGCCGGCGCCGCGCACGAGGCCTCCGACCTGGAGGCCGCCGGAGCGACCACCCTGGGCCGGACGGCTCTGGGCGTTGCCCGATCCCTGGCTGCGACCGGATGCCGCGGGGCGGCCCGAGCGCTCCTGGCGCGCTCCGCCGGTGGGTGCCACTGCGTCGCTGCCGCGGTGTCCGCGGTTGCCACGTGCTCCACCGGCGCGGGCGCCGGAGTCACGGGAGCCGGAGTCGCGCTCATCGCGGTTGACGCGCTTGCGCTGGGCGTTGGCGCCCTGCGAGCGGCCGCCCTGGGACTGGCCGTGCGGCTGCTCCACGCGGGGGAGCGGCTTGACGTACGCTGCGACGTCGCCGACTAGGGCGTCCACGGCGGGGGAGGACGCGGTCACGCGCTGCGGGGTCACCTTGATGGCGGCCTTGCGCAGCAGCGCGTCGGTGTCGCGGCGCTGTTCGGGGAGAACCAGAGTCACGACGTCGCCGGCGCTGCCGGCGCGGGCGGTCCGGCCCGAGCGGTGCAGGTACGCCTTGTGCTCGGCCGGCGGGTCGACGTGGATGACGAGTTCGATGTCGTCGACGTGCACGCCGCGGGCGGCGACATCCGTGGCGACGAGAACCTTCACGTCGCCGGCGCTGAACGCGGCGAGGTTGCGGTCACGGGCCACCTGTGAAAGGTTGCCGTGCAGGTCGACGGAGGGGATCCCGGCGTCGGTGAGCGACTTGGCGAGCTTCTTGGCCTGGTGCTTGGTGCGCATGAAGAGGATGCGGCGGCCGGAACCGCTCGCGAGCTTCTCGACGAGCGCCTTCTTCGATTCGACGCCGTCGATCTCGAAGACGTGGTGCGTCATCGCGGAGACGTGGCTGTTGGCCTCGTCGACCGAGTGCATGACCTCGTTGTGCAGGAAACGGCGCACGATCTTGTCCACCCCGTTGTCGAGCGTGGCCGAGAACAGCAGGCGCTGGCCGCTGCTGGGCGTCTTGTCCATGATGCGCGTGACGACGGGCAGGAAGCCCAGGTCCGCCATGTGGTCGGCCTCGTCGAGTACGGTGATCTCGACGGCGTCCAGGCTGATGAAGCCCTGCTTCATGAGGTCCTCAAGGCGACCCGGGCAGGCCACGACGATGTCGACGCCGGCCTTGAGTGCGGAGACCTGGCGGCCCTGCGAGACGCCACCGAAGATCGTGGTTGTGTTGAGGCCGTACGCCTCGGCCAGCGGCGTGAGCGCGTTGGTGATCTGCGTGGCCAGCTCGCGGGTCGGGGCGAGGATGAGGCCGAGCGGGCGGCCCGGACGACGTCGGCCGCCGGCGAGCTTGCCGCCGAGGCGCGACACCATGGGCAGTGCGAACGCGAGGGTCTTGCCGGAGCCGGTCTTGCCGCGGCCGAGCACGTCGCGGCCGTTGAGGGTGTCGGGCAGCGTGTCCACCTGGATCGGGAACGGGCTGTCGATGCCCTGCTCGATCAGGATGGCAACGAGAGGGGCCGGCACGCCGAGCGCGCTAAAGGAAGTTTCAGACAAAATGGTGCCTTTCGGGCATCAGATTCCTCGGGCATCTGTTCCGCACGGGCGGCAACTCGGAGCCTCAGAGGTTTCGCATGGCGAAGGTGCCGATGGGCACATCCGTTCGCCGTAAGAAGGTTTAATTCGAAAAATCGGGCCGGCCCTGGTGGGCTGCCGCAATAAGAAGAGGCGTTCTACGACGCAGCGGGCGCAACTACGCACCCGCAAGCTTCTATCGTAGCGGATGCTGTCAAGCCCTAGGGTCGAACGCCCGCCCGACGGGAGCCGTGGGGTGCCGCTCCGCACCGGGGGTCAGCTCGCCGACGGGCACCTCCGCGGCCACGGTATTGCCGGCCTGGGGCAGCGGACAGGCCCACATCGGGTCGTACGCGCAGGACGGGTTGTAGGCGAAGTTGAAGTCGAGGATGATGCTGTCGTCGTCGGTCCCGGCGCCCAGGTCGGCGCCCTTGATCGTGTCGAGCAGGTAGCGACCGCCGCCGTAGGTTCCGCCGGGCTTGCCGGCCAGACCGTCGCGCACAGGCAGAAAGAGCCCGCCGCCGTAGTTGGAGAGCCGCCACAGGTCGATTGGTCCCAGGTAGGGCAAACGCACGGTGCCGACGAGGTCGAACTGCACCTTCCCGTCGGTGCCGGTGTCAACCGAGATGCGCATCGGATGTTCCGCGCGGTGCACCTCGGCCTCGAACCGCCAGTCGGGGTCGTAGGCGGCGACCGGCAGCCCGGTGAAGCCGGCCCGGTCGTCGGGCATCAACGGCGACGCCGAATGCCCGCCGAACAGGTCGTCCCTGCCGCTCCGCCACAGTTCGTGGCCGGCGGCCGGGTCGTGCGCGCTGAGCTGGCGCACGCCGCCGTACAGCCCGAACACGCGCCGACGCCAGTCGGCCACCTGCAGGGCGCCGAGGGTGGTGCTCACGAGCTCGCGCCGGACTCATCGACGCCGAGGTCGAGGCTCCAGTTCGGCGCGAGGCGCTTGAGCTGGTGCAGCCGCCACTGCCAGAGCGCCCAGAAAACGGGCCAGCTGGCCAGGGTGAGCGCGCCGGTGCGGAAGATCAGCTGGTCTCGAAAAAGCGTCTTGCCGGTGCCGGCCGGGTCGGGAGACACGGCCATCCGGTGGTCCCAGAGGGTGACCGAGGCGAGCGGCCCCGATACCCCGCGGCCGGTGTCACGCAGGATGCGCACGCCATCCTTCCGGGTGGTCGCCATGGTCAGGCGAATCACTTGGTCGCCCATCGGCACCAGGCCGAGCGCAGTCAAGCTGACCGGATGCTCACCCGGCTCCCAGATGGTGGGGAACCCATCCATCTCAAGCGATTCGACGCTCACCACGGGCGAACTTACCTCGCGGAACACGGCAGGACTCCGCAGGGCGCGCCAGGCGGCATCGGGGGAGCAGTCGAGGATCTCTTTCAGAAGAACACGCATGACCCCAGTCTGTGGTGCTGGGGCATGCAGTACAACTAAGAGGGTGGCAATTCGATACTGGCTGGGCGTTGCCTCACGCGAACACGTGCTGCGCGCCGTCGCGGTGGGGCTTGTGCAGGCCAGCCACGGGGCCCGGGTGGCGCTCGAGCAGATGGGCGAGTCCGACGGGGTGGTCTACTATTCCCCGAAGACGAACATCGACGGCGACACGCTGCGCGAGTTCACCGCGATCGGTCGCATCGCCCCCGGAATCGTGCATCAAGGCGAGTCCGCCGCCCCGAGCTCGTACCGCCCGTGGCGACGTCACATCGATTACGAAACGGATGTCGTGGCCGCCTCCATTCGCCCGCTCCTGTCGGTGCTCGAGTTCACCCGCAGCAACCCCGACTGGGGCTACCAGCTGCGCCGGGGGCTGCTCGAGATCTCCCGGCACGACTTCGAGGTGATCCGGCGGCAGATGCGCCGGGAGTAGCGCTGGTACCAGCCGTTCTTCGCAGATGCTGCCGAGGCGACCCGTCTCCGCGGCGATTGTGGGTGGGATCGGCGATTTTCGAGGACGTGCCACCGGGTGCGGCGCCGGGGTGAGGCGCATCCTTTCGGTACACTGAAGGCATGACTGGCGAGTTCTGGTGGGTGCCCTCGGCCGTCGTTTTCGGTGGGGCGGCAGCGGTCGTCGTGGTGATCGTGATGATCATGCGGCGCCGGGTCCGGGCGCGCGCGCGCGTCGACCTCGCTCTGGCCGCGGAGCGCACCCGAGCCGCCGCAATCGCCCTCGTGCGTGCGGATGACCTGATCGAGGTCGCCACCGACGAGCTCGGTTTCGCGGTCGCCCAGTTCGGGGAGAACGCCACCAGCGACTTCGCCGCCGCGCTCGACGCCTCCCGGCGGCAGGTGCGTGACGCGTTCCTGCTGCAGCAGAAGCTCGACGACAGCGTGCCCGACTCCGAGGGTGAGCGTCGCCGCTGGACCGAGGAGATCATCGTGCTCGCCGACGAGGCCGTCAAGCGCCTCGGCGCGCAGACCCGCACTTTCGACTCCCGGCGCGGCGTCGAACGGGATGCCCCGCTGCTGCTTGAGAAGTTGCGTCGTCGCCTCGACCGGGTCGCCGACCGCGTCGCGGCCGGCACCGCCAGCCTCTCCCGGCTCAGCCGCACGTATGCCGCGCACGCCCTGGCCCCGATCAGCGGCAACGTCGCCCGCGCCGAAGAGGCCGTCGATGACGCCCGCCGGGCAGCGGATGCCGCGGCCGCCCGTCTCTCCCGCGAAGCCACCGACCCCGTGGGTGACCAGTTGCTCGCGGCCGAGCAGGCCCTGCACCGCGCCGGCGCCCTGCTCGACGCGATCGAACAGGGCGAAGACCAGTTGCACGTCGGATTCGCCTCCCTGGCTCGAGCGCTCGACGCGGCGGACGCCGAGCTGGCCGAGGTGCGCGCCCTGCGCGACACCCACGAGGAGACCACGGCCCGCGGCGAACTGAACCGCGTTATTGCGGAGGCCGACCGGGTGGTCGGCGAGCTGCGGCAGCCGTCGCGCTTGAGCGACCCTGCCGCTGACCAGTCCCGACTGCGCACGGCAATGGACGGTCTCGACCTGATCCGTTCCGAGGCCCGCAACCGCCAGTTGCGGCTCGACAACGCCCGCGGCGCGCTGACCGGCGCTCTGTTGGCCGCGCGCAGCCAGATCACCGTGACCCGCGACTTCATCACCGCGCATTCCGGCCGCGTGGGCGCTGTGGCGCGCACCCGCCTCGCGGAGGCCGAACGCAAGCTGAGCCTGGCGGCTTCGGAGGCCGACCCGGTGTCCGCACTGGACACCGCGCGCAGCGCGATGACCCATGCCACGGATGCCGACGCGCTCGCCCGCTTCGACGACCGGTAGCGCCGCCGCTACCCTTGGGGAGTGAACAAAGACGCGCCCCAACAGAAGTACCAGGTCCGTTTCGATGTCGGCCTGGCCGGGTTCCAGGCTCTGGCCGCCGAGGCCGACGTGGTCATCCTGGCCGACGCCTTGCCGTCGCCCGGCTCCGAGATCGTTCTCCCGACTGCCCTGCACGAGCACCAGGTCATCGCCGCGAACCTCGCCAATCGCGAGAGCGTGGCTGATTGGGTGCTCGCCCGCCAGGCGGAGAAGGGAGACCGGTTCTCCGTGGCCGTGATCGCCGTGGGCGAGCAACGCCAGGGCGGCACCCCCCGGTTCGCGGTGGAGGACTTCCTCGCCGCCGGCGCCGTGATCGACGCCCTCGCCGCCCGCGGCATCGACCACTGCTCGCCGGAGGCGGCCGCGGCCGCCGCGGGATTCGCGGGTCTCGCGCGGGCCGTGCGGCACCTGGTCACCGCGTCCGAAACCGCCCAGGCGCTCGTCGCCGAGGGGCGGTCGGCCGAGGTGCAGGCGACGGATGCCCCGGCGCGCTCCCCGGGAATCTCCCGATTGCGGGAATTCGCCTTTCCGGGCTGAGGTTGTTCCTAAAGCGGTCTCTGAGCCGAACCCCTCGTTTCACCCTCACCGTTTGAATCTCACTGAAGGAGCAACTCCCATGAAGGCAGTACTCAACGGCACCGTCATCGCCGAAGCACCGCAGGCAGATCTTCTCAAGATCGAGGGCAACTGGTACTTCCCACCGGCGAGCGTGAACTCCGAGTTCCTCGTCGAGAGCCCCACGCAGTACACCTGCTCCTGGAAGGGCGCGTGCCAGTACTTCAGCGTCAAGGACGGTGAGACTCTGCTGCAGGATCGCGCCTTCAGTTACCCGACTCCGCCCTCGGCCTCCTTCGACCGGGTCGGCCAGGACTACAGCAACTACGTCGCCTTCTGGAAAGAGGTCCAGGTCTCCGAGTAGACCGCTCCTGGCCGGACGGACGGCCCGGGTAATCGGTGGTCGAGCCTGTCGAGACCACAGGGCAGCGCTAGGGCTTCGCCGCCCCCGCAGCCTGTCGCCGGGCGGCGGCCGTGATCTCGCGCCGTGTCCACCGGATCAGGAACCGCTTGTCGAATCCGCGCACGCACAACCCGCAGGCGAACGCCCGGGTGGGTTGTCGGTAACGGTAGTGCGCGTGGCCGGCCGGGCAGGTGCCGACCCACGGCGCGAGCTCGTCGGCGATGTCCCCGTCGTGCGTGCTCTTGCCGTCATAGCCGAGGTTCCGCGCGATCACCTTCCACTTCGGCCCGTGGCCGGCGCGCGGTCCGGCCAGAGCGTGCGCGACCTCGTGCAGCAGGATCTGGTGCACGTCATCGTCTTCGTAGCGCGCCGCCAGGTAGCGGGACACGGTGATGCGCCGCACGGTGAAGTTGCAAAGCCCCGCTCGCTTCTTCGCGTTGTCGAAGGCGAAGGTCCAGCTGGGATCGAGGTGCAGCGTGATCAACGCTTCCGCCCAGTGCCGAACCCGGTCGAGGTCGGCCATCAGGGTGCGACCGCCACCTGGTAAAGCCGGTCGTCGCCAGCGGAAGGGGTGCCGCGGCCATCCGTATTATTGCTCACGAACCACAGTGTGCCATCGGGCCCAGACACTACATCGCGCAGCCGCCCGAAGCTGTTCCCGAACCAGTCATCGACCTCGCCTGTGGAGGGATCGATGCGCCACAGCCGCTCGCCGCGCAGGGTTGCCATGAAGATGGTGTCGTTCACGATGGCGAGCCCGCTCGGGCTGGCCTCACTGGTGGGCCACTGCTGCTCCGGGTCGAGGTAGCCGGAGTCTGCGCTCTGTCCCCGGCCCTCGACGATCGGCCAGCCATAGTTGCCGCCCGGGGTGATGAGGTTGAGCTCGTCCCAGGTGTTCTGTCCGAACTCGCTGGCCCAGAGTCGGCCGCTGGAGTCCCAGGCGATCCCCTGCGGGTTGCGGTGGCCGTAGGAGTAGACGAGCGTGCCGAACGGGTTGTCGTCCGGCACGGCGCCGGTCGGCGTCATCCGCAGGATCTTGCCGCCGAGGGAACCCAGGTCCTGGGCGTTCTCGGGGTTCCCGGCGTCGCCGACCGTGGCGTAGAGCAGGCCGTCCGGGCCGAAACCGAGCCGACCGCCGTTGTGGTTACCGGCCTTCGGGATGCCGCCCTGCACCGGTTCGGATGCGCCGAGGGTGTGGCTTCCGACCGTGCCGAGCAGCGGCATCCGTACGATCCTGTTGTCGTCGGCGGACGTGAAGTAGGCGTAGACCCACCCGGTTCCGCCCGGTGCGACCGGGTCGGCCAGTGCAGCGAGGCCGAGCAGCCCGCCTTCACCGCCCGGGCTCGCCTCGGCGACCCGGCCGGCGTCGCGAAGGCTGCCGTCGGGCAGGAGTTCGCGCATGAGGGTCGTGTCGCGTTCGCTGATCAGGGTGCCGTCGTTCGGCAGTCGCAGGACCGACCAGGGGGCATCCAGCCCGGATGCGATCACGACCGGGGCGTCGACCGGCCGCACCGATGGCCCGGCGGTGCCGGTCGGCCCGGGTGCAACGGTGTCGGACGGAACCGGCCGGGCGGGGGTCGAGGTTTCTGCCGCGGGCCCGGGCGCGGTCGCCGTGCACGCGCTGAGCAGCAGGAGCGCGCCCAGGGCCAGCACCCCGGCCGCGCCGCTGCGTGGTGGCATCCGCCCGCTCATCTTCCACCTCCTTCGCACCGGCACGCTCGCCGGCGCTGTGTCCAGCATGCCCCGAATTTCTGCTTCGTGGTGAGTGGCCCGTTCCGTGCGTAGCTCCTGCAAATCGATGTCCGGATGCAGCCGGCCGGTCAATCGCCGGCCGGCGCCCCGCGGTGCCGACGCGCTACTGCTGTAAGCGGGACTGTCGCCGCTCGGCAATGAATGACTCGACCACCGCAACGGCGACGAGCGCACTCTCGAGGAGGGCGGGTGTGGCGCCGGCCTGCTCCCGCAGCGTCACCGAGGCCGTGAAGTCTGCCAGGGCGGCGTCGAGGTCGCCCTGTTCGAAGTGAACCTTGCCGCGGCTTTCCCGGGCGAACGCCGCGACGGCGCCCCACTCGTGCGTCTCGGACTCGAGCACACAATGGGTCAGCTCGGTCACCGCCTCGTCGAGCTTGCCTCGGTACTGCTGTACCTGGGCGCGACGGATGCGACTGAACGCGAGTTCTTCCCGCGACCCGGTGAACCGGGACTGGCGCAGCGCAGTGTTCGCCATGTCCCAGGCCTCGTCGATCCGGCCGGTCAGCCGCAATAGCACGACCTTCTCGTTGAGGGCGGACAGGCTGCGAAGCTCGCCGAGTTCTTCGAGGCGCAGCTCAGCAGCAGAGAGGTCGACTTTCTCACGCAGGGTGACGGCGTCATAGCCAATGATGATGGGCAGGGTGTGGTCCTGAGGCGAAGGCGGCACATGCCGCGGAGTAAACGTGGTCCCAACCAGCGTAGCCGGGCCGGGCCGGGCTGGTCCCCGATCCGGCCTGATCCACCGGCATCCGTCGCCCTCGTCCCCCCGCCGCGAGCCGCACACGTGGCTAACTCAGGAGATCCCAGCGCGTGAGCACATAAAGCCGCATGAACACGGATGCCCGCAGCACCTTGGCCCCGGATCTCCTGAGTTGGCCACACATCACCCGGCGCGCGACGCCCAACCCGTGACCCCCGGCGCGCGGCGCCCAACCCGTGACCCCCGGCGTAACCGCGGCTCAGCTGCCGAGTTGGAACACCGTGCGGCCGGGCAGCGGGGACGGGGTGGCCGTCACATCCGTCGTCACCATCGCGGTCGCCATGAAGTGCGTGAGCTCAGCACCCTCGACCACTTTCGACGGATGCGGCCCGCCCGCCAGCAGCCGCGACACCCAGCTCGTGTCGATGGGGGTGTGCGCGGCGACGAAGACGATATTGCCGAACCGGCGCCCCTTGAGCACCTGGGTCTCCGCGAGGGCGAGCACGTGTCCGAAGACGGCTGACAGCGTCGCGGCCTGTGAGCGGGCGAACGGCAGACCGGGCCCGTCGGCGACGTTCACGACGAGCACCCCGCGCGGCGACAGAAGGGGAGCGGCCAAGTCGTAGAACTCGCGGCTGGTCACGTGGGCCGGGGTGCGGGCCCCGGAGAAGATGTCGATGACGACGAGGTCCACCGCGCCGTGCAGCCCGGCCGGCAGCTTGGCCAGAACCTCGCGGGCATCACCGTGCCGCACGCGCAGCTGCGCCCGCTTGTCCCAGGGCAGCTCGCCGCGAACGAAATCGATCAGGTCGCTCTCCAACTCCACGACCTGCTGGCGGGAGCCCGGCCGGGTCGCCTCCACGTATCGGGGGAGGGTCAGCGCGCCGGCGCCGAGGTGCACGGCGGTGATCGGCTCGCCCACCTCGCCGATCAGGTCGATCACGTGACCGATCCGCTGCACGTATTCGAAGAACAGCTCGCCCGGATCGTCCAGGTTCACGTTCGACTGCGGCGTGCCGTCCACGATCAGGTTGAAGCTGCCCGGGGTGAATCGGTCGGGCTCGATGACGGCGTGGTGGCCGCTCAATTTCAAGGTGATCGACGGATGTTGCGCTACAGGCCTGCTCATCCCTCAAGTCTGCGCCCTCCGCAGTCTGCACCGGGGCGGCCCGAAACCGGGTTATACCTGAGAATTTATGGCACGTCAAGAATTGAGTGGACATGGTGAACTAACCGGCATATAGTTGTTCTTTGCGCTCCCAGACTAAACTCTGCCTTCATATTGCGGTCGGCTTTGCGTGCTCAAGCCACCTTGACGCATACCTCGTTCCAGGATTTCAGAACACCGGAATTTCAGAACGCGAGGGTCTGAGGAGTTCGTACTCGGTATTCCTTACTAACAGTGACTAGACCTGACGGGGTCCACGGAGGTTATTTCCTTGGCTGCTGCGCGCAACGCAACCACCAACTCACCCAAGAACGGACGCGCCGCTGGCCGTCTTTCGTTCGCGAAGATCACCGACAATCTGACTGTTCCGGATCTGCTTGCTTTGCAGACCGAGAGCTTCGATTGGCTCGTCGGTAACGACAACTGGAAACAGCGTGTCGCAGAAGGCCAGGCGGCCGGTCGACAGGACCTGCCGACTCGCACCGGGCTCGACGAGATCTTCGAAGAGATCTCACCCATCGAGGACCTCGGCGAAACGATGCAGCTGTCGTTCACAAACCCGGAACTCGAGCCGGAGAAGTACACCATTGACGAGTGCAAGGAAAAGGGTAAGACCTACTCCGCACCTCTCTATGTGAACGCTGAGTTCATGAACCACCTCACCGGTGAGATCAAGACCCAGACCGTGTTCATGGGTGACTTCCCGCTGATGACCCCCAAGGGCACCTTCGTGATCAACGGCACCGAGCGCGTCGTTGTCTCACAGCTGGTCCGCTCCCCGGGCGTCTACTTCGACCGCCAGCAGGAGAAGACGTCCGACAAGGACATCTACTCCGCTCGCGTCATCCCGAGCCGCGGTGCCTGGCTCGAATTCGAGATTGACAAGCGCGACCAGGTCGGCGTTCGCATCGACCGCAAGCGCAAGCAGTCCGTCACCGTCTTCCTCAAGGCCCTCGGCCTCACGAGCGAAGAGATCCTCGAGGAGTTCAAGGGCTTCGCGTCGATCGAACTCACCCTGGAGAAGGACAACATCCTCACCAAGGAAGAAGCCCTCAAGGACATCTACCGCAAGCTGCGTCCGGGCGAGCAGGTTGCCGCCGAGGCCGCGCGTGCGCTCCTCGACAACTTCTTCTTCAACTCCAAGCGCTACGACCTGGCCAAGGTCGGTCGTTACAAGATCAACCGCAAGCTCGGACTCGAAGCGCCGCTCAGCGACTCCGTGCTGACACTCAAGGACATCCTGGCCACGATCAAGTACCTGGTTGCGCTGCACGACAACCAGACCACGATCGCCGGCGTCCGCGACGGCAAGCAGACCGACATCCGCATCGACATCGACGACATCGACCACTTCGGCAACCGTCGCATCCGTGCCGTCGGCGAGCTCATCCAGAACCAGGTGCGCACCGGCCTGTCCCGCATGGAGCGCGTCGTTCGCGAGCGCATGACCACGCAGGACATCGAAGCGATCACCCCGCAGACCCTGATCAACGTGCGCCCCGTCGTCGCCGCGATCAAGGAGTTCTTCGGTACCAGCCAGCTGTCGCAGTTCATGGACCAGAACAACCCGCTCGCCGGACTGACGCACAAGCGTCGCCTGTCCGCGCTGGGTCCGGGTGGTCTGTCCCGTGACCGTGCCGGCGTCGAGGTGCGAGACGTTCACCCCTCGCACTACGGCCGCATGTGCCCCATCGAAACCCCGGAAGGCCCGAACATCGGCCTGATCGGTTCGCTCGCCTCGTTCGCGCGGATCAACGCCTTCGGTTTCATTGAGACCCCGTACCGCCGCGTCGTCGATGGCAAGGTCATGAACGACCAGATCGACTACCTCACCGCCAGCGAAGAAGACGAGTTCATCGTCGCCCAGGCGAACGCCCCGCTCACCAAGGACTGGCACTTCGCCGACGCCCGTGTTCTCGCCCGCAAAAAGGGTGGAGAGGTCGACCTCTTCCCCGCGGAAGACATTGGCTACATGGATGTTTCGCCTCGCCAGATGGTGTCCGTCGCCACCTCGCTCATCCCGTTCCTCGAGCACGACGATGCGAACCGCGCCCTCATGGGTGCCAACATGCAGCGTCAGGCCGTCCCGCTCCTGATGAGCGAGAGCCCGCTCGTCGGTACCGGCATGGAGGTCTTTGCGGCCATCGACGCCGGTGACGTGCTCACCGCCGACAAGGCCGGCGTGGTGATGGAGGTTTCGGCCGACGTCGTCACCATTCAGCTCGACGAGGGCGGCACGCAGGAGTACTACCTGCGCAAGTTCGCGCGCTCCAACCAGGGCACGAGCTACAACCACCGCGTCATCGTGCAGGCCGGCGAGCGGATCGAAGTCGGCGAAGTCATCGCCGATGGCCCCGCCACCGAAAACGGAGAACTCGCTCTAGGCAAGAACCTGCTCGTCGCGTTCATGCCATGGGAAGGCTACAACTTCGAGGACGCGATCATCCTGAGCCAGAACCTGGTCAAGGACGACACCCTCTCGTCGATTCACATCGAGGAATACGAGGTTGACGCTCGCGACACCAAGCTGGGCAAGGAAGAGATCACCCGCGACCTGCCCAACGTGTCGCCTGATCTGCTCGCCGACCTCGACGAACGCGGCATCATCCGGATCGGTGCCGAGGTTCGCCCCGGCGACATCCTCGTCGGCAAGGTCACGCCCAAGGGCGAGACCGAGCTGTCCGCCGAGGAGCGCCTGCTGCGTGCCATCTTCAACGAGAAGAGCCGCGAAGTTCGCGACACGAGCCTCAAGGTTCCCCACGGTGAGCGCGGCACCATCATCGGTGTCAAAGTCTTCGACTCGCAGGACGGCGACGACGAGCTCGGCTCGGGCGTCAACCAGCGCGTCGCGGTCTTCATCGCGCAGAAGCGCAAGATCACCGAGGGTGACAAGCTCGCCGGCCGTCACGGCAACAAGGGTGTCATCTCTCGCATCCTGCCGATCGAGGACATGCCGTTCCTCGCCGACGGAACCCCGGTCGACATCATCCTCAACCCGCTGGGCATCCCGGGCCGAATGAACTTCGGTCAGGTTCTGGAAACCCACCTGGGCTGGATCGCCAAGCAGGGCTGGCAGGTGGAAGGCAAGCCCAAGTGGGCCGGCCGTCTGCCCGAGGCCGCGCACAGCGCAGCTCCGAACACCAAGGTCGCGACCCCGGTATTCGACGGCGCGCTCGAGGTCGAGATCGAGGGTCTTCTCGACTCGACGACCCCGACTCGTGACGGCGACCGCCTGATCGACCGCACCGGTAAGACCCAGTTGTTCGACGGCCGCTCCGGCGAGCCGTTCCCCAACCCGGTTTCCGTGGGCTACATGTACATCCTGAAGCTGCACCACCTTGTCGATGACAAGATCCACGCCCGTTCCACCGGCCCCTACTCCATGATCACGCAGCAGCCGCTGGGTGGTAAGGCGCAGTTCGGCGGACAGCGTTTCGGTGAGATGGAGGTGTGGGCGCTCGAAGCATACGGAGCCGCTTATGCCCTGCAGGAACTCCTGACCATCAAGAGCGATGACATCCTCGGCCGGGTGAAGGTCTACGAGGCCATCGTCAAGGGCGAGAACATTCAGGAGCCGGGTATCCCCGAGAGCTTCAAGGTTCTGATCAAGGAAATGCAGTCGCTGTGCCTGAACGTCGAGGTGCTGTCGAGCGACGGTACCGCCGTCAGCCTGCGCGACACGGATGACGAGGTGTTCCGCGCTGCGGAAGAACTCGGCATCAACATTTCCACCCGGTTTGAGTCGTCTTCGATCGACGACATCTAGGCCCGGCCGATGACGAACACTTCGAATACTTTCCAAGGAGAGAAATTGCTCGACGTAACCACATTTGACGAGCTTCGCATTGGCCTTGCGACCGCCGACGACATCCGTCGCTGGTCTCACGGTGAGGTCAAGAAGCCCGAAACAATCAACTACCGCACGCTCAAGCCGGAAAAAGACGGCCTGTTCGGCGAGCAGATCTTCGGCCCGTCCAGGGACTGGGAATGCTCATGCGGCAAGTACAAGCGAGTGCGCTTCAAAGGCATCGTCTGCGAGCGCTGCGGCGTCGAGGTCACGAAGTCGTCGGTGCGCCGTGAGCGCATGGGCCACATCGAGCTCGCCGCCCCGGTCACCCACATCTGGTACTTCAAGGGTGTCCCCTCGCGTCTCGGCTACCTGCTGGACATGGCTCCGAAGGACCTCGAAAAGGTCATCTACTTCGCCGCGTACATGGTCATCACGGTTGACGAAGACGGCCGCCACCAGGACATGCCCGGCCTTGAGAACGAGCTCCGCCTCGAGATCAAGACCATCGAGGGCCAGCGCGATTCCCGCATCGCTGACCGTCTGCAGCGCCTGGAAACCGACCTCGCAGCACTGGAGGCCGAAGGTGCCAAGAGCGACCAGAAGAAGCGCACCAAGGACGCCGCCGAAAAGGAGATGAGCCAGGTCCGCAAGTCTCTCGACGAGCAGATCGCTCACCTCGAGCGCGTTTGGGAAGACTTCCGCACCCTCAAGGTCGGCGACCTGAAGCCCGAAGACTCCGTCTTCCACGAGCTGCAGGACCGTTTCGGCATGTACTTCGAGGCCTACATGGGCGCCGAAGCCATCAAGAAGCGCCTGCTGGCCTTCGACCTGGTCACCGAGAGCGAAAACCTGCACCTGCAGATCGCCGAGGGCAAGGGCCAGAAGAAGATCCGTGCGATCAAGCGCCTCCGCGTGGTCAACGCGTTCATCATCACCGGCAACTCGCCGGCCGCGATGGTGCTCGACGTCGTCCCCGTGATCCCGCCCGAACTGCGCCCGATGGTGCAGCTCGACGGTGGCCGCTTCGCGACCTCCGACCTCAACGACCTCTACCGTCGCGTGATCAACCGCAACAACCGCCTGCGTCGTCTGCTTGACCTCGGTGCCCCCGAGATCATTGTGAACAACGAGAAGCGGATGCTGCAGGAGGCCGTTGACGCACTCTTCGACAACGGTCGTCGTGGCCGCCCCGTCACGGGTACCGGTAACCGCGCCCTCAAGTCACTGAGCGACATGCTCAAGGGCAAGCAGGGTCGTTTCCGTCAGAACCTGCTCGGCAAGCGCGTCGACTACTCCGGCCGTTCGGTCATCGTCGTCGGCCCGCAGCTCAAGCTGCACCAGTGTGGTTTGCCCAAGCAGATGGCACTCGAGCTGTTCAAGCCGTTCGTGATCAAGCGCCTGATCGACCTGAGCCACGCTCAGAACATCAAGGCCGCCAAGCGCATGGTCGAGCGTTCACGCCCGCAGGTCTGGGACGTGCTCGAGGAGATCATCCGCGAGCGCCCCGTGCTGCTGAACCGGGCACCGACGCTCCACCGCCTCGGCATCCAGGCGTTCGAGCCTCAGCTCGTGGAGGGTAAGGCGATCCAGCTGCACCCTCTCGTCTGTGCCGCGTTCAACGCCGACTTCGACGGTGACCAGATGGCAGTTCATCTGCCGCTGTCGATGGAAGCCCAGGCCGAAGCGCGCATCCTGATGCTCGCCTCGAACAACATCCTGAAGCCGTCTGACGGTCGCCCGGTGACCCTGCCCACCCAGGACATGATCATCGGTCTGCACCACCTGACCACGCTCAAGGAAGGCGTCATCGGCGAGGGCCGGGCGTTCTCCTCGATCGCGGAAGCGATTCTCGCTTTCGACCAGAAGAAGGACGCGAACCAGGGCCTCGACCTGAACGCCAAGGTGCGCATCCGTTTGGCCGACAAGTACTTCGAGGAGGGCACGCAGCCCGAAGGCGTCGAACTCGTCAACGGCCAGGCCGTCGGAACCGTGTTGGTGACCACCACGCTCGGCCGCGCGATCTTCAACGAGGCCATGCCGGTTGACTACCCGTACTTCGAAAAGGTCGCCGACAAGGGCACCCTCTCGGCGATCGTCAACGACCTCGCCGAACGGTACCCGAAGGTGGAAGTCGCCGCGACGCTTGACCGCGTCAAGGACGCCGGTTTCTACTGGGCCACCCGGTCCGGTGTGACCGTGGCGCTCAGCGACATCCTGACCCCGCCGAACAAGCCGCAGATCGTTGCCGGCTACGAGAAGCAGGCCGCCAAGGTGCAGTCGCAGTTCGAGAAGGGTCTCACGACCGACCTCGAGCGTCGCCAGGAGCTCATCCAGATCTGGACCAAGGCAACCGAAGACGTTGCCGCGGCCATGCAGGAGAACTTCCCGGCCGACAACACCATCAACCGCATGGTTACCTCTGGTGCCCGTGGTAACTGGCTGCAGGTGCGGAACATCGCTGGTATGCGAGGCCTGGTCAACAACCCGAAGGGTGAGATCATTCCTCGCCCGATCATTTCAAGCTACCGCGAAGGCCTGTCCGTCGCCGAGTACTTCATTGCTACTCACGGTGCTCGTAAGGGTCTGGCCGACACGGCTCTGCGTACCGCCGACTCCGGGTACCTCACGCGTCGTCTCGTGGACGTCTCGCAGGATGTCATCATCCGCGAAGACGACTGTGGCACGACCAAGGGCCTGGAACTGCCGATCGCCGAGGTCAACCCGATGGGCGATCTCGTCCGCCACCCCAACGTGGAGAACGCGGTCTACGCTCGCAGCTTGGCCACCCCGGCGGTCAACGCCAAGGGTGAGATCGTGGCTGACGCCGGCGACGACGTGGGTGACGTGCTCATCGACAAGCTGGTCGAGGCCGGTGTCGAGACCATCAAGGTGCGCTCGGTGCTGACCTGTGAGTCGGCCGTCGGAGTGTGTGCGGTCTGCTACGGCCGCTCGCTCGCCACCGGGCTACTCGTCGACATCGGTGAGGCCGTCGGTATCATCGCCGCACAGTCCATCGGTGAACCGGGCACCCAGCTCACAATGCGTACTTTCCACACCGGTGGATCGGCATCCGCCGACGACATCACCCAGGGTCTGCCTCGTGTGCAGGAACTGTTTGAGGCGCGTACCCCCAAGGGTGCGTCGCCGATCGTCGACACCGCCGGTCGCATCACCATCGAGGACACCGACCGCAGCCGGAAGGTCATCCTGACCCCCGACAACGGCGATGAGCCGATTGCCTACCCGGTGCTCAAGCGCTCCACTCTCCTCGTCGAGGATGGCCAGCATGTCGAGCTCGGCACGCAGATCATCATCGGCGCCGTCGACCCGAAGGAAGTTCTTCGCGTCAAGGGTGTTCGCGCCGTGCAGAAGCACATCGTCGGTGGCGTGCAGGATGTCTACCGGTCGCAGGGTGTGCCGATTCACGACAAGCACATCGAGGTCATCGTTCGCCAGATGCTGCGCAAGGTTACCGTCGTCGAGCACGGCGACACCGGCCTGCTCCCCGGCGAGCTCGTTGACCGGTTGAAGTACAACGACCTCAACCGCACCGCGCTCACCGAGGGCAAGAAGACGGCGTCGGCTCGTCAAGAAGTCATGGGTATCACCAAGGCCTCGTTGGCGACCGAATCCTGGCTGTCGGCCGCTTCCTTCCAGGAGACCACCCGGGTTCTGACCCAGGCGGCCATGGAAGGCAAGAGCGACCCGCTGATGGGCCTCAAGGAGAACGTGATCATCGGTAAGTTGATCCCGGCCGGCACCGGTCTTCCCCGCTACCGCGACGTCACCGTCGAGGCAACGGATGAAGCCAAGGCTGAGCGTTACCCGAACCGCATCTTCACCGATGATGCAGCGTTCAACGAGGGTGACCTGAGCTTCGTCGACTTCGACAGCTTTTCGTCGGATGACTTCACCCCCGGCACCTACAACTAGTCACTAGCGATAGGTTCCACGGACGGCCTCCTGCCTCGGCAGGGGGCCGTCCTCGGTTAAGCCCGTTCGCCTCCGCTGGTCGAGCCTGTCGAAACCCGAGCCTGTCGAGACCCGCGATAGGCTGGTCCAGAATCTTTCTGGGGGTATCGCATGGGTGCAGGTCCGGTGTCCGCTTCGGCAATGACGCGTCGACGGATGTGGGTGCTCCTCGGCGCCGTCGGCTCCATGCTGGTCATCGCCCTCATTGTCCTGCTCATTGTCTGGCGGGGCGGCGCGGGCGCGCCGGAGCGAGAGGCGGTCGGGCGGCCGCAGCCGCACTCGTCCCCTGCGCCCCTGGCCCTCGCGAGTGTGCCTGCTCCGACGGCCACGACGGATGGGCCGCATCCGTCGACCTGTGATGAGCTCTACAGCCCGGCGATCGTGGCCGCTTTCGATGACCTGGTGCTCAACCCGGCCTGGGTCGCTGACGAGAACTCGGACGTCAACCGCGGGTCCGGGGACCCGGAGTTGATCGCCCTGATCGACGCTGCCGGGGAGCGCCTCACCTGCGTGTGGGCGAACGCCAACGGCGGGTCCGGCCTGGGACTGACCACGGAGCTGGTGTGGGTGACCCCGGAACAGTCGACCAAGATTCAAAGCCGGCTGACCGCCGCAGGTATGAACTGCTACGAGGAACTCGGCGGAATGCGTTGCCTCATCGAGACAACGAAGGATGGTGAACTCGTCGGTGAGTCGCACTTTCTGCGCGACGACATCTGGCTGGCCACCAGATATGTCAATACCGGACCGGACGGCTACACGCACGACATCATCGCCAACGTGTGGGCCGACGAGTAGTCGCCGGGGAGATCCGCAATCCGCGCACAAAGTAGGGTAGAAGCAACGACCGGCAGACCTGCTTTTCGGAAGCAGAGGAACAGTATGCGGTTGGTCGGGCAGCTCGGTGGGGCGCTAGTCGGTGCCATGGGACTCCTGGTACTGGTCAGTTGGTACGTCGGAGTCGACGCCCTGCCGCCCGTGCTCCGCGACTTGCTGGCGATGAAGCCGATGGCAGCCCTGGGGCTCGTGCTGGTGGCGGTTGCCGTGCTGGCCGTCGATCGTCGCAGGCTGACCGTGACCCTGGGTCTGCTGGCACTGATGATCGGCGCTCTCACGATCGCGGAGTTCGTCGTCGGCCGATCACTCGGCATCGATGTGCTCCTGCCGGGAATCGAGTTCGGCGGGCGGTCGGAGCGGATGGCGCCGTCCACGTCGCTGGCGCTGGTCCTGCTCGGTGCGTCCGTCATCGCAAGCCGGGCCGCTCGATCCGCCGTGATGCTCGGCTTCGCATTCGCGGCTCTGGGCGTCAGCCTGGTCGCGATCCTGGGTTATGCCTATGGCGTCTCCTCGCTGTATTCGCTGGGCGGCTACACGAGTATGGCCTGGCAGACGGCCTTGGGCGTCGGAATCCTCGCCACGGCCCTGTTGATTCAGCGCCCCAATGCCGGTCTGATCGGCCTCTTCCGAGACGGTGGCAGTGCGGGTCGGCTCCTCCGCCAGGTCATTCCATTCCTAGTTCTGGGACCGTTCATCCTCGGTTGGCTGCGGCTGTGGGGACAGCGCCAGGGCTGGTACGACACGGCCTTCGGCGTCGCCATCCTGATCCTCGGCATGACAGTGCTCAGCTGCGCGCTGGCGTGGGTCGCTGCCCGCCGGCTGCGTGACCTCGATCGTCAGCGTGATGGCGCGATGCAGGCTCTCGCTGAGGCCAACCACACGTTGGAGGCGACGGTCGAGAACCGAACCCGCCAGCTCGCGGAGACGGCCGACACGCTGCACACCCTCATCAAGATCGCACCCGTTGGAATCGTGCAGATGGATGCCGCGGGCGGGCTCGTGTCCGCCAACGACCAGTGGCTGGCACTCAGCGGCCTCACGAAGAGTCAGTCGCGCCGCGACGGCTGGGCCACCGCGCTCCATCCGGATGACGCAGAACGGGTGCTCCTCGGTTGGGAAGCGAGCGCCGCAGCCGGCGAGCCCTACGAAACCACCCTGCGGTTTCGCACCCCTGAGGGCCACATCAACTGGGTGCAGGTGAACACCGCTCCGATGCGTGATGAGAAGGGCATCATCGGGCACCTGGCCAGCGTCACCGATGTCACCGCGCAGCGTGAGGCCGAGAACGCGGCCACGGCCGCCGCGGCCCGGTTCGAGGCTGCCTTCGCTTCCTCGCCGTTGGGAACGGCCATCGTGACGCTTGACGGACAGGTAGTGGCCGCCAACAGGCGGCTCCTGGAACTGGCGGGTCACCAGAACCCGCTTGTCAGCGCCCATATCGAGACGATCTTCATGCCGGCTGAGGACGCTGACGATGAGGAGATGGAGAGCGCTGGCCTGGAAGGTCCGTCGACCCGACAACGCATCGACCGGCGGATGCGCCACGAAGGCAATCAGGAAACCTGGGTCAAGGTCAGCATCGCCGAGATCTTCGAGGGCGACCAGGCCGGGGGACTGCTGTACCAGCTGGAGGACATCACCGCCCGACGCCTGGCCGAGGCGCGGGTTGAGCACCTGGCATTCCATGACCCGCTGACGAACCTGCCCAACCGTCTGCTCCTGCTCGACCGGTTGAAGCAGGCGCTTCTGCAGGCGTCGCGCCAGGGTCGCGGCGTTGCGGTGCTATTCATCGACCTCGACCGGTTCAAGTTCGTCAATGACAGCCTTGGGCACCACGCCGGTGACACAGTGCTGAACGAGGTTGCCATCCGCCTCCGGCAAAGCATCCGGGCCGGCGACACGGTGTCCCGGATCGGAGGCGACGAGTTCGTCGTGATCTGCCCGGATGTCGGTGGCAGCGAGGATGTGCACCGGATTGCCGATTCGATCCAGGCGGCCATCGCGCGGCCGATCACGATCGGCGACCAGTCGGCATCCGTCGACGCCAGCATCGGGATTGCTTTCGGCCT
Source organism: Cryobacterium sp. TMT1-62 (assembly GCF_004403145.1). NCBI lineage: Bacteria > Bacillati > Actinomycetota > Actinomycetes > Micrococcales > Microbacteriaceae > Cryobacterium > Cryobacterium sp. TMT1-62. Next base: position 24,324 of record NZ_SOGZ01000011.1, read on the forward strand.
CGGGCACGACGATGCCGAACTGCTCCTGCGCAATGCGGATCAGGCCATGTACCTGGCGAAGGACCGCGGGCGCGCCCGCTACGAGGTCTTCGACGACGACCTGCGGTACCGCATCCATCAGCGGCTCGACAGCGAGTTGGCCCTGCGCGACGCGGTGGAACTGGGCCAGATCGAATCCTGGTATCAGCCGATCGTGGATCTGCAGGACCACAAGGTGGTGGCGACCGAGGCTTTGGCACGCTGGCGGAGGCCCGAGCGCGGGCTCGTGATGCCGGGTGACTTCATTGCTCTCGCCGAGGAAGTGGGTCTGATCAAGGGAATCGGATCGACGGTGCTCGGCCAGGCGTGCCGGGCGGCCAGGGGGCTGGCTCAGGGAGTGGCGGTCAGCGTCAACGTGTCCGCGCGGCAATTCGTGCAGGATGACTTCGGTGACGTCGTCAAGCGGGCCCTCGCCGAGTCGGGTCTGCCGCCGGAACAGCTCTGGCTGGAGCTGACCGAGAGCGCGGTGCTCGACGCCATCGATTCCGCGGCCCGGACCTTCCAGGAGCTGCGGAGCCTGGGCGTGCGGTTGGCCATCGACGACTTCGGCACGGGGTATTCATCTTTCACGCACCTGCGCGCGTTCACGGTTGACCTGCTCAAGATCGACCTGACGTTCATTCGCGACGTCGAGAGCTCCGATCACGATCGCGCGATCGTGGAGGGAATCCTGCGTCTGGCCGATTCCCTGAACCTGGATGTCGTCGCCGAGGGCATCGAGACGACGAGCCAGCGGGACCTGCTGAGATCCATGGGCTGCCGCTTCGGCCAGGGCTATCTTTTCTCCAAGCCCACGCCGTCCGTGCATCCCGAAGTGCAGTTCGCCCACTAGCCCTGGCGCTCTGCGGTGCCCGGGGCGGAGGGTGATGTCGCAGCCGCCCTATGAGAGTGCCACCGCTCGGCCTTATCCCGTCGGGTTCGCCCGGTCGAATTGAAGGCCGGCCTCGTAGCCCACCCAGCGTCGTTTCACCCACCGCACCTCGGCCACCTCCGGTTGTGCCAGGCTTCCGGGGATCTCGACGATGACGAGCGCTCCCGGTTCCAGTCGGTGGCGGAGCGATAGGCGGCACCCGCCGAAGCCGATGTCCTCGACCGCTGCCGTGAGCGCCCCGGGATCCCGATCCAGGGATTCCGCTTCCGGATGATCGACGACGTCGAGTGCCAGCCCTCCCGCCGCGGCGGTGGGCACGCGGTCGACGGCGAACGCGGCCTCACGTTCCCGGGCGAGTTCGAGAGCTGGGCCGCGCTCGAAGAGGGTGACGGGATGCAAAACAGCCGACGAGTTGGTAGCCATCCGAACCTGGGCGCGCCGCCAGGGAAGCGTGGGCGTTGTGGCCCCACGTACTGCACGCCAGCCGGCAGTGGCGAGGTAGGCCTTCTCCTCCTCGTCTCCCCGGACCCAGCTCGGTGATTCGGTGATCACCTGTACCAGGTCCACGGTCTGCTCTGGGGTGAGCGGATCGAAACGGAAGCCGATCGTCACACCGTCCGAGGAGTTCACGATCCAGCTGCCTATTCCGGGCAGTTCGCCGACCTCAGGGATCTGAAGAGCGGTGACCGACGATGCCTTGGAGGCGAAGCCCTTCGGGTCGAGCCGCTCCGACCAGGGAATGGATATGCGTGCCCCCATCAGGCTCAGGTCGACGAGTTCACCCGGGTGAGCGCCAAAATTCTGGAAGGCCGCGGTCACCGGTGTACTCATCGGCGTGCGCTCGGCTGACCGGAGGCGTGGACGCTCAACGCACAGAGTGACGGCCAGCACCAGGCCGACCACGAAGTACAGGCACCAGAAGACGTTGATGTACAGCGCGCTCGTGTTGGCGAGTTCCGGGCTGAGGAAGATTCCTCGCACCAGGCCGACGGCCGCCAGGGTCAGAAGCACCAGGTGGGGGAGCGCGATTCGCCAGTGGAAGACCTGTTCTTTCAGGCCAACGCCCTTGGGGGTGACGTTGAAGGCTTTGACTCGCAGGCCCAGCGTCTCAGCTGCCGCGGAGAGCGCGATGGCGGGGGTCAGAGCCAATTCGTAGATGTTGCTCCAGGAATGGCTCCGGCGACGTCCGACGATGATGGCAAAACACAGCATCACGCAGAGATAGGTGGGCAGCCAGAAGATAAGCAGGGCCTCCACGCTCGTGTCCAGGGCGACCACCCCGAAGAGGAGGAAGAGCAGCGGGGTAATGATGTAGATCAGCTTGAAAACCCCGAAGTACCAGTAGACGACCGCATCGGAATAGAGCCACCTCTGCATCAGTGTGAGTCCGGGCAGGGTCAGTGGGTTCCACTTGCGGGCCGTCTGGATGTTGCCGCGGCACCAGCGGTCACGCTGCTTGAGCATGTCGGCCAGGTTCTCCGGGGCCAGCCCGGCCGCAATGATGTCCGGCACGAATTCGGTCCGGTACTTGGCCCCCTGGATCAGGAGGCCCGTGGCGAGATCCTCCGTGATCACACCCACTGCAAATCCGCCCACGCTTTCCAAAGCCGAGCGGCGGAACATCGTGTTGCTCCCCACGTACATCACCGCATTGAAGCGTGATTTGCCTGCCTGCAGGGTACGCATGAAGAAGTCCTGCTCGTTCGGCAAAGCCTGACCGGAGAACAGGTTGTACTGGAACGGGTCCTCGTTGTAGAACGCCTGGGGCGCCTGGACGAAGCCCAGCTCGGGGTCCTGAAAACGACCGACGGTGCGCTCCAGGAAGTCCGGCCGGGGAACCATGTCCGCGTCCAGGGTCACGATCAGGTCCCCGTCGCTCCGCCCAAGCGCATTGTTGAGGTTGCCGGCTTTGGCGTGAGCGTGGTCAGGCCGGATGAGATGGATGGCCCCGTACTCTTCGGCAAGTTGGCGCACTTCCTCACGCGCGCCGTCATCGCAGACGAAAACGCGAACGCCGTCGGTCGGATAGCGCATGCCCACGGCGCCGGCAATGGTCATCCGGAGCATTGACACGGGCTCGTTGTAGGTGGCAATGAACACGTCGACCCGCGGGAGCTCGTCTGCTGGCGGCAACGGCACAGTGCGCCCGGCGTATGGGGTCCAGAGGGTGACATACACCGCCAGCGATTGTGCGAATCCGAGTACTTCGACCGTTAACAGCAGAATGCCGGTCGCAGTGTTCCACCAGGCGTCGGACGGGATGGTGAACAACACGCGCCACGTGAGGTAGATGATTCGCACGACAATGGTGATCACGATGGCAGTCTTGTGCCCGAAGCCGGGGCGCCGGCGTGAACCGATCCAAAGCGTTTCCATCACGACCAGTATCAAGGCCGGATAGACAAGCATCCAGTACCAATTTTCAATCATCTTGCAGCCCCCTGGTCGTTCCTAGGGAAAACCTAGCAGTGCTGGTTCAGATTCGGTGAGCATCAGAATTTTCGGTTTCCCGGGGGTTTTGGTGATTGCAGGAGGGCGTTCTTGCCGGGCAGGGCCGCCGGCGTCTGCGAGCCATTGGTCGAGGTGGTGGGCTTCGGTCCGGGCGGGCGGGCGTTCGTAGCCGAGCCAGCGGCATCCGACGTAGCGGGCCACGATCCCCGCGCGCTGCTTCTCGGTGAATGAGGTGCTGCGCGAGGCCGATGTTGACGCATTGTCCGTCGTCGAGAAGTGTGACTGGACTACAGCCCCGACCTCTTACTCGGCAACGCCACCAGCGTCTGCTCTGGATCGACCTCGACCGGTGGCCTCAGCCAGTACCGCGTTCCGGTGCGAATGAACGTCCAGTGCTGGTTGTGCAGTAGCAAATGGTGCGGATGGCACAGCAGCACTCCGTCGGCCAGATCGGTGTACCCGTTTTCCTTCAACCATTCGTTGACGTGATGGGCCTCAGTCCACGCCGGTGGCCTGTCACAGTCGATCCAGAGGCATCCACCGTCGCGTACTGCCATTGCGGCGCGCTGGTGCTCGGTGAAGAGTCGTTCGTCGCGGCCGACGTTGATGATCTGGCCGTCCGCGTCGAATTTGATGCCGCGGGTTCCGGTGTCGCAGAGGAGTCGGTCGATGGTCTCCTGCGAGATCGGGACCGGGTTGCCCTCGATCTGCCCGTGAGCGACCGGTGCGGCCGGCTGCCGCGCCTCTGCTTCCTGCGCGGCTGCTTCCGGCTTGAGCGCCTTCTCGGTCACGATCACGCGCACCGAGGGTCGGCGTCCGCCGAAGACCCGGCCTGGGTCGGCCTCGCCGGCGATCTTCAGCAGCTGCACGAGGGAGTCCGCGGCGATCTGTTCGGTCGTGCGGAGGTCGTCTTGCATCTTCTTTGCCCAGGCTGCCCGCTCTGCGTCCACGAATCGCACCCCGCCGCGGCGCGGGCCCGTGATCGAGTCGAAGGTGGAGAGCACGAACTCGCCGTCTTCGGGCGCGAACAGCCCGCTGAGTCGTACGGTGCCGTTGCCCAGCCGGTAGACCCGCAGGTAGCGGTCGTCGTAGGCCTGCTTCTCGCGGGCGGCGATGCCGGCCTCATCGAGCCGGTCGCGCATCCGTCTCGCCTGCTTGAACACCTGATCGGCATTCAGTGACGACGCCTCGGTGAGCAGCGCCGCCAGGGCCACCCCGAGCTTCTCCGCGGTAACTGCCGCATCGATCTGGCCGAGCCCGGCCCGGATCGACTCGGCCGCGTCAACCGAGAGCGTGCCGGCGGTGACGGCCCGGGCGATCGGCGCCTGCCAGGGCACCTTCGCCTCGACCTCGGCGACCTCGGCGGCATCCGCGTCGGGCGAGGACAGCGCCGCCTCGACGAGCCTGTCGGCCGCCTCGGCATCGGCCATCATGGTGCCGACTGCGACCAGCTTGTACGCGTCGCCCTTCGACGAGCCGGTCGAGTTCTGAATCAGGGCCTCCGGGGAGAGATACCCCTGCTGCGCCGCCAAACCCGAGTGCCCGAGCTCCGGTCGGGAACGCTTGGCGATGGTCGCCGCCATCCAGGCAGCATAGGTATCGACGAGACGGCGGATCGAAGCGATTCGCTTCTGACCGGCCAACACCTCGGCATCAGGAAGGGCCGAGAAGTCAGCGCATGACGAGCCCAGCAGGGCCACGGAATCGGCCGCCTGCCTGAGGTCTTCCGCGAGGTTGGTCAGGTTACGAGAATACCTCAACTCGCACCCAGTGTCGAGAGTTACTCACACAATTTAAGAGAATAATCGAATTTATCTCTGAGCAAATCCGGCCGCTCCGAAGCCGTCCAAGGCCGCCGGTTGCCTCAATGGAGACCCCGGGGCGGTGAAGGTTTCCCGGGCGCAGGCGAGACCACCGGAACCGCCACCGTGACGCCCGCCCCGACCAACGCACCCACCGCTACAGATTCTCCGACCACCACCACGCCCCCGGCAACCCTCAAGCCGACGCAATCCGCACCCGGGCAGACCGCGGCGCCGGGCGATCCACGTTCAACCGCGTGCACGCAGCTCTACAGCCCGGCCATGGTCGAGGCGCTCGGCGACCTGACCCTGAATCCCGTCTGGAGCCAGGACCCGGATGCCGGCGTGTCCCACGGCACCGACAATGCCGAGCTGCGCGTCCAGATCGACGCTCTCGACCACCTGACCTGCGTCTGGGCGAGCCCGTACGGGGGATCCGACACCGGGATCATCACCACTGTGGTCTGGGTGACCCTGGAACAGACCGTCGCGGTGGAGGCCCGGCTCGTCGCAAACGGACTGGAGTGTTTCACCCAGTCGGAGGGCCGCCGCTGGATCATCCAGACGAACACGGCAGACGGCGCTTTCGGTGAGTCCCACTTTCTGAGGGGCGGCATCTGGCTCGCCACGAAGTACACGAATGCCGGCCCGCTGGGCTACACACAGAACATCATCGACAACCTTTGGATGGGTGTCTAGACCGTTTCGAGCAGGCCGAGACCGGCCCGGGCATCGCCCAGCAGCGGCCGTATTCCGCCTGCCGTTCTGCGGGCCGCAACCGTGTCGATGCCGGGCCGCAACCGGGTCGAAGCCGGGTCGATGCCGTGTCTATGTCGGGTCGAAGCCCCGCCCCGTTAGGATCACTGAACAGAGGCATTTTTCGAACCGTGTCCCCCTCATTGTGGGTCTGGCCGGATTCCCTGCCCCCGAGATAGCGTTGTCCGTTACTTACTTACCGAGCCTGTTCGAGAGGATCGCGTGGCCAGCCTCACCGAAATCTTGATCCTGCACGGTCTGCTGCCGATCGAGGAGCTCGACCACCTCATGGCCGGCGACCCCGCCGATGAGAGCGCCGTCCGCGCCCTCGTCGCCAAGGGCGTCATCACCGAGGTTCAGTTTGCCAAGGCTCGGGCCCAGCAAGCCAACCTGCCCTTCGTCGAGCTGATCGACTACCCGGTCGATCGCCTGGCCGTGGCTCTCGTGCCGGTGGCCGTCTGCAAACGCCACGAAGTGCTCCCGATCGCCGTCGACGACGGCCGCCTCATCCTCGCCATGGTCGACCCTGGCAATGTCTTCGCTGTCGACGACGTGCGCGAAGCATCACGGATGCGCGTCACCCAGGTTGTCGCCGAGCGCAGCGATCTGCTCGCCGCCATCACCCGCTACCACCGCGCCGACGACGAGCTCAGTGACCTCACCTCCACACTCGAGGAAGAGAACGCCGCCACGGAGAGCTCCTCGTTCGGAGTCTCGGACTCCATCGACGACGATGCCCCGATCGTGCGGTTCGTGAACCTGTTGGTCAGCCAGGCCATCCAGGACCTGGCCTCGGACATCCACATCGAACCCGGCGAGCACAGCCTGCGGGTGCGTTACCGCATCGACGGCGTGCTGCACGAGATGCAGACCGCACCCAAGAGCATCCAGAACGGTGTTATCTCCAGGCTCAAAATCATGAGCGATATCGACATCGCCGAGCGGCGCAAACCGCAGGACGGCCGCATGACCGTGCGCCATGCCGGCCGTCAGATCGACCTGCGCGTTGCGACTCTTCCCACCGTGTGGGGCGAGAAGGTCGTCATGCGAATTCTCGACAACTCGAACACGACTCTCGACGTGCGCGCGCTGGCCCTGCTCGAGCACAACTTCGAGGCTTACAAGACCTCCTACTCCAAGCCTTACGGCATGATCCTCATCACCGGTCCGACCGGCTCGGGCAAGTCCACCACGCTCTACACGACCCTGGGTGCGGTCGCTCGCCCCGAGATCAACGTGATCACGGTCGAAGACCCGGTCGAATACCGCATGGCCGGCATCAACCAGGTGCAGGTGAACCCGAAGGCAGGTCTCACCTTCGCGAGTGCGCTGCGTTCCATCCTGCGAAGCGACCCGGATGTCGTTCTGCTGGGTGAGATCCGCGACCACGAGACCGCACAGATCGCCATCGAGGCCTCGCTGACCGGCCACCTCGTGCTCTCCACCTTGCACACCAACGACGCGCCGAGCGCCATCACCCGGCTGACGGAAATGGGTATCGAGCCCTTCCTGGTGGGTTCCGCCCTGGACTGCGTGGTCGCCCAGCGCCTGGCGCGGCGCCTCTGCGACAAGTGCAAGACGCCATCCGTGCTGACCGTCGACTACCTGACGCGCCTCCGCTTCGCGTTCGACCCGGAGCGCCCGCTGCCCACGATCTTCGAGGCGGTCGGCTGCACGCAGTGTTCGAAGACCGGTTACCGGGGGCGCATCGCCGTGCACGAGGTGATGACCGTGACCGAGGAGATCGAGCGGCTCGCCGTGGCCCGAGCATCGAGCGCCGAAATCGGCCGGGTGGCGCGCGAACAGGGCATGATCACCCTCCGCGAGGATGGCTGGGCCAAGGCCCAAATGGGTTTGACATCGATCGAAGAAATCTTGCGAGTGGTCGCATAGTGCAAAAGGGGATATCTGCATGAGCCAGCCCATCTATGAAATTCCGGTCACGCCTCCTGGGGCCGCCGGGGGCAGCTGGAGCCTCGGCGATCCCGAGCGTCGTGGTGCCGAACCGACGGAGCACGATGCCGCGCCGGCCGCTCCTGACTCGGCGGAGTTCGATATCGTCAATGTGACGGATGCCGCACAGCCGCCGACAACGGTCCTCCCGGTGGACACCGGCACGGTCGAGACGACCGGGCGCCGCGCCCGCGCCAACCGCACCGGCGACAACGAGGTCTCCGACCTTGACCTGCTGAACGCCCTGGCCGAGGTTCTCGACCTGAACGCCTCCGATCTGCACATCACCGTCGGAGCGCCGCCGAGCATCCGCGTCGATGGCGGCCTGCGGCCGATTGAGGGCGCGAGCAAGTGGATGGGTGACAAGGTCACCTCTGCGCTCTACAGCATCCTCTCGGCGAAGCAGCGTGCGCAGTTCGAGGAGGAGCTCGAGCTCGACTTCGCTTACACGGCCGGCGGCGCGCGCTTTCGCGTGAACTACTACTACCAGCGCAACTCGATCGGAGGGGCGTTCCGTCTGATCCCGCGCGAGATCAAGCCGCTGAAAGACCTCGGCATCCCTGAGACGGTCGGTCAATTCGCCAAGCTTCCTCGCGGCCTGGTTCTGGTGACCGGCCCCACCGGTTCGGGCAAGTCCACCACCCTGGCGGCACTGATCGATTTGGTCAACCGCACCCGTGCCGACCACATCGTCACGGTCGAAGACCCGATCGAGTTTCTGCACAAGCACCAGAAGTCGCTGGTCAACCAGCGCGAGGTCGGCCACGACACGAAGAGCTTCGCCTCCGCACTCAAGCACGTGCTGCGCCAGGACCCCGACGTCATTCTGATCGGCGAGCTGCGTGACCTGGAAACTATTTCGGTCGCCCTGACCGCGGCAGAGACCGGCCACCTCGTCTTCGCCACCCTGCACACCCAGTCGGCGGCCCAGACCATCGACCGCGTGATCGACGTGTTCCCGCCGCACCAGCAGGGCCAGGTGCGTGCACAACTTGCCGCCACCCTGCAGGGTGTGGTCTGCCAGACCCTCGTCAAGAAGATCGGTGGCGGTCGCGTCGTCGCCACTGAGGTGCTCGTCACCACGTCGGCCGTCGCCAACCTGATCCGCGAGGGCAAGACCTACCAGATCGCCTCCTCGATGCAGGCCGGTCGTGCGCTGGGCATGCACACCATGGACCAGCACCTTGCCGAGCTGGTGAACGCGGGCCTGATCACCCGGCATTCGGCGGAAGAGAAGGCGCAGGACCTCGAGGGACTGGCGCAGCTCATCCGCCGGGTTGATCCGTCCGATCCGATGGAAGCCAGCGGCATCGACTTCGGCGACGCCTTCTCGTCCCGGGGGAAGTAGATGCCCACGAGCCTGGCCTTCGCCTACAAGGGCCGCAACACCGCCGGCAAGCTCGTCAAGGGGCGCCTCGATGCGGCCTCGGAGGCGGCGGCAACCGCTCGGATGCGCGCCATGGGGCTGTCGCCGATCTCGGTGTCCGAGGTGTCGGTCGGCACCGGGCTCAGCACGGAGATCAAGATCCCCGGCATGAGCAAGGGGATCGGACTCAAAGACCTCGCCATCATGAGCCGCCAAATGGCCACGATGACGTCGGCCGGTCTGTCACTTCTGCGCACCCTGAACATCCTCGCCGAGCAGACCGAGAACAAGGAACTCGCCAAGATCCTCACGACCATCCGTAATGACGTGGAGACGGGTATCTCACTGTCGGACGCGATGGAGAAGCACTCCATCGTGTTCCCCCCGATCATGATCAACCTGGTCAAGGCCGGCGAGACCGGCGGATTCCTTGAGGGGTCGCTCAACTCGGTGGCCGGAAACTTCGAGGCGGAGGGAAAGCTGCGCGACACCATCAAATCGGCGATGGCCTACCCGACTATCGTGCTCATCATGGCTGTGGTCGCCGTGATCGGCATGCTCACCTTCATCGTGCCCGTTTTCGAGAAGATGTTTGCTGGCTTCGGGGGCCAGCTCCCGGCGCCCACCATGGTGCTTGTGTTCCTCTCGAAGGCCATGGTCTGGCTGCTGCCCGTGCTCGTGGTCGGTGGAATCGCGTTCACGGTGTGGTGGAAGAAGAACAAGAACACCGAGCGTGTGCGCAAGGTCGTCGACCCGCTCAAGCTCAAGCTACCGGTCTTCGGGCCACTCATGACCAAGTTGGCCATCGCGCGCTTCACGCGCAACTTCTCGACGATGATCGGGGCCGGCGTGCCCATCCTGCAGTCGCTTAACATCGTCGGAGAGACCTCGGGCAACTGGGTGATCGAGTCGGCCCTGCGTAAGGTGCAGGAGTCGGTGCGACAAGGCAAATCGATTGCCGGCCCCCTCAGCCTCGAACCGGTCTTCCCTGCCATGGTGACCCAGATGATTGCTGTCGGTGAAGACGCCGGAGCCCTGGAGACCATGCTCGCCAAGATCGCGGACTTCTACGACCAAGAGGTGCAGGCGACCGCCGAGCAGCTCACCGCTCTGATCGAGCCGCTCATGATCGCCTTCATCGGGGTGGTGGTGGGCGGCATGATCGTCGCCCTCTATATGCCCATGTTCAGCATCTTCGAGTACATCAAATAACCCCCTGACTGGGGTCATGAATCGCTCAGGATACCCCTGTATGTGGGATGCCGCTGTGTTCCCTGACCCATAAGCTCAAATCAGGCACCCGAAGGCCGAAAACCTGCACTGTCCCCCCACATCGAAAAGGACTTCTCACATGATCAAAAGTATCTCGGGGGCGCTCGCCCACAAGCGTTCGGAGTTCGGCCAGAAGGAAAAGGGCTTCACGCTCATCGAACTTCTCGTCGTCGTCATCATCATCGGCATCCTCGCCGCGATCGCCATCCCGATCTTCCTCGGCCAGCAGGCCCAGGCCAAGGGCAGCGCTGTGCAGTCGGCGATCGCTAACGCCAAGATCCAGGTCGTCGCCTCGGTCACCGAGAAGGGCGTATTTCCTGATGCAACAGCACTCGGAGCAATCGCAACCGCGGCGAAGGGCGGCGACACGAAAATCACGCTTGCCGTCACGGGCGGAGCAGGGGCATTCTGCATCGCGGGCAGCCACTCGGAGGTCTTCTCGTCGGGCACGACCGTGAAGTCATTCGCAGCTGACGACTCCAGTGGAGTTATCGTCGGAACGTGCAGCGGAGCTTTCAAGGCTACCGCTCCTACCGCTCCTCCCGCTTAGCTGAAGCTGAGTGCGGATGGGGCGTCGTGAATGGCGACTCCCTATCCGCATTCGTCTGTGGCACACAGTCCCCGCGAAAGGCGCCAGTGATGACGAAGGACCAAGCCAGCCTCGAGCTCGGGGATTCGGGATTCGGCCTGATCGAGATTGTCATCTCCATGTTCCTCCTCGGACTCCTCGCCGTCGCATTCCTCCCGCTCCTCATCACGTCAATGCAGACTACTGTCCGGAATTCCACCATTGCCACCGCAACCCAGCTGGTCAACCAGCAAATGGAGCAGGCTCGTGCGGCCGGCAACACCTGCACTGCCCTCAGCACCTACGGCAGTGCCACCCTTGCATCGGTGACCGACGCCAGGGGCACACGTTACCAGCCGGCACGCACCGTGGCCTCGTGCCCGACAGCGGCCACCGGCTACCCCAGAACGGTGAGCGTATCGGTATCGGTATCGGTATCGGTGTCCGTGCCGGGGTCGCCCACTTCGCCCGTCACAGCCACAACGCTGGTTTATCTGAGGGCTCCCTGATGGCTGAGCACAAGGTGCCGGAGAGGCGCGAACGCTTTGAGGCCGGCATGACTCTTGTCGAACTGCTGATCTACATGGTTCTCGCTGTCGTCGTGCTCTTGATTGTGGGTGGGCTGCTTATCAATTCACTGACCACTCAGCGCACCGTGCGTGACGCCACACAGGCGAGCAGTGCCGGTCAGCTTGTTTCTCAGTCCGTCGGTCACGGCGTACGCAATGCAAGTGCTATTTGGCACAGCGCGGCCGGCGTCGAACCGGAACTGCTCGTCGTTCGAACCGCCGGTTCCGGCGTCACCCCGAGCTGGTCGTGCCAGGCGTGGTCCTTTGATGACGGCGAGATTCGCACCAGGACGGCCACGGGGCTCATCCCGACCACGGCGGCCGATATCGCGACCTGGACTCTCCTGGGTGGTGGAATGGAGACCGTCTCGGGCTCCCCGGTTTTCACCAAGGCAGGCCGTAGCGCAGCTCTCCTCGTCGACGTCGACACCGGCGAGGGCCAACCCGTGCGCATCAGCACCTCGTCAACCAGCCGGCAGCCCGTGCCGGCGACCGGAGTGGAAGTGAGCCTGCCATGTTTCTAAGTCCAGGAATGCGCAATCTCCGGAACGACGAGCGCGGGAGTGCCCTGATGGCCGTGCTCGGCGTCATGGCGGTAACCATCGTGATCGGGATGACCATCACCGCCGCCACGGTCAACGGACTCGGAGTGACGAGCAGCAGCAGGGCCTCGGTGCAGGCGCGTGCGGCGGCCGAGGCAGGCGTGGATGTCGCCGTGGCCGGCCTGCAGACGACGGGCAGCTGCGCAGCGGTCGGCCATGTGTACAAGTCCGCGGTCGGCGCGGTGCCGAGCTACCGGGCCACGATCGAGTACCAGGCCGGCGGCGGCTGGGTAGCCGGCTGCCCCACCACGACCAGCTCGAAGGTTCGCATCATTTCTACGGGGGATGCTCAGGCGAGAGGTGTCGCGGGTGCGACATCGGGCGACTCCGAACGGGTCGAGGCCCTGTACGACTACATTCCGGCCTACCCCGGCATTCCGCAGATCGGTTTGACGGGCGCGGCGATCTACGCGGAAACTTTCGCGGCCACACACAACCAATTCGGCCTTGTCGACCCCATCATCACGGACAGCATCCTGGCGGACGTCCAGGTCGGGCAAGGTGACATCGACATCGACTGTAAGACCAACGGTGGAATCGCCGGCAGCGTCATGACCGGTAACGGGTCCGTCATTCTGAAGAACTGCAACGTCACTGGGTCCATTCACTCGTCGAAAAACGTCACTCTCTCCGGCGGGACCGTCGCTGGCGACGTGATCGCGGCGGGATCGGTCGCAGTGGGCGGCACCGTCAATGGCAGCGTTTGGTCGGGCGGCAACACAACGGTGACCGGCAGCACGGTGAAGCAGACGATCATTGTGGCCGGCACCGCCGCAAGCAATGCGACTGTGACCACGGGGTCCGCGGTCATGGGGGACGTGCTCTCGAGCGGCACGGCCACCGTTGCGACCGGCGCGGTGCAGGGCACCGTGCGCACCGGTGTGGGGGGTCTGACAGCGCCGCCAGTACCAGTTATTCCCAGTTGGGTGGATGTGCCGTACCCCTACCCCTCTCCCGCCTCGGCGGCGTGGTTCGTCTCCTCAACCTGGAAGGGTCAGGGGTATGTGGAGATCCCCTGGGCTGGTGCGCCCGCCAGCTGTTCGGTCAAAGGCCTTGAAGCCGCGTGGATGGAGGACATTGTCGTACCCACGGTGGTGAACGCCTTGAACTGCCCGAACGGGATCACAACAGAGAGCAGCATCAAGCCCATCGCCCTGCACGCCAATGTCGCCATCATCGCTAAGAGCTTCACGATCACCAAGCTCGAGGCCACCGGGTCGGGAGGCAACCGAAAGCTCTGGCTCGTTGTGCCCGACAACACCGCCAACCACGCCCCGACCTGCGTGCCACCGGGGGACATCTACCTCAACAACGAGACGAACACCGACCCGACTCTGTCCGTGATGGTCTACACGCCCTGCAATATCCTGATCGACCGCAATAACTGGCGCGGCCAGCTCTACGGGGCAAAGGTTCAGTTCAACCAGCAGGCCCAAATGAATTTTGCCCCGGTGGGTATCCCAGGCGTGAACCTCGGAGGACCAGCGCCGACGCCCCCCTCCGGCGCTCACTTAGGGAGCCGAACGAGTTTCCGCGACCTGAGCAGCTGATGGTTGGTGCTCTGGCCGGTGTGGCGGGGGTCCTCGGCTCGCTCATCGGATCATTTCTCAATGTCGTGATCTTTCGCCTGCCCGCCGGGCGCTCGATCGTGGCCCCGCCGAGCGCGTGCGGGAGTTGCGGGGGTCGTATCCGGCCGTGGGACAATGTGCCTGTGCTGTCCTGGCTGTGGTTGCGGGGGCGGTGCCGGGATTGTGCGGCAGGGATCTTGATTCGGTATCCGCTGGTTGAGTTGGGGACGGCGGTGTCTTTCGCCGTTGTTACCTGGTGGGTGTTGTCGGGCGGGGTAGTGGTCGGGACAGGTGGGCCCTCCGCGACTGGCGGGCTGCTAGTCACGCTGGTGGCATTTCTCTACCTGGCCTCCGTGAGCGTTGCCCTTGCCATGATCGACCTGGACACGCACACGCTGCCGAACCGGATCGTGCTGCCGGCTTACCCGGTCGCGGCGGTGCTGCTCGCGGGCGGTGCGCTGCTTACAGAATCTCCTGGGCGACTCCTGACGGCACTAGTGGGTGCGGCGACACTCTTCGGCCTATACCTCATCCTCGCCCTCGCCTACTCGGGCGGCATGGGGCTCGGCGATGTGAAACTAGCCGGGCTGCTGGGCCTGTATCTGGGCTGGCTTGGCTGGGCGCCGCTGGTAGTCGGCGCGTTCAGCGCGTTCTTGCTCGGCGGACTGTTTAGTCTTGTGCTTGTCATCACGCGCAAAGCAAACCGGAAGAGCGGAATACCCTTCGGCCCCTGGATGCTGGTTGGGGCGTGGCTGGGGATTTTTTGCGGCGAGGTGATAGCCATCCGCTATCTTTCACTTTTTGGCTTGGCATGACGGCACGGCGAGTAGGGGAGAAGCAATGACTGCAAGTGTCGTCGGAATCGATATCGGCAGGGCCGCCTTGCGCGCTGTCGAAGTGAGCGACTCGGGTAAGGCGATGCCGACCCTCGCGCGCTTCCATGAGGTTCGGCTCCCAGAGGGAGCCGTGAGCCGCGGAGAAGTGCTCGAACCGAATACGGTCGCGAACGCGCTCAAGGAACTGTGGTCCGTGGGGGGGTTCAAGAGCAAGAACGTCGTCTTGGGCATGGGAAACCATCGCGTCCTCGCTCGGGACCTCGCGGTGCCGAAAGCGTCGATGAAGCGCATCAGGGAGTCGCTGCCCTTCCAGGTGCAAGACATGCTTCCCGTTCCGGTGGCTGACGCCCTCCTCGATTTTTATCCGATCTCCGAGAGCGAGAGCGACACCGGGCCGCAGATAAACGGGCTGCTGATCGCCGCGGTCAAGGAGGCCGTGTTAGGGAACGTCAGGGCCGTCGAATTGGCCGGACTGACCCCGGTCGAGGTGGACCTCATTCCCTTTGCACTGGCTCGAGCAATTCATGACGGATCAAGTACGGATGGCGCGCTCGTTCAGATCGACGTCGGCGCGGGGACCACGAGCGTCGTCATCACGATCGCGGGCGTGCCGCAATTCGTGCGTCTCATTCCGACCGGCGGGGAGGACCTCACCCAGGCGCTAATTCTGCGACTGGCCGTTGATGCCGAGCAGGCTGAGGCGCTGAAGCGATCCGTCGGTCTCTCGGCACAACCAACACTTGAGAACCAGGCTGCGATAACTGTCATTCGGGAGGTCACGACCGAGCTGCTCAGCAGCCTGCGGAATACCGTGAACTACTTTACGAACACCCGCCACAACGTGACGGTGACCCGAATAGTGTTGACCGGTGGCGGATCGCGGTTGGGCGGTTTCGCCGACGCTCTTGGGGAGATGACAAGACTTCGGGTCCTGGCGCCCCTGACTTCTAGTTCGGTCGTACTCGGACGCGGCGTCGATGCAGACGCGCTCGAACAGACCCGTGGCGCCTTCCTGGTTGCGCTGGGACTCGCCCTTGGGAGAAAAGCATGAGTCGAACGAGCAAGATCGACGATCTGGTCGTCGGCGGGGAACCCCGGGTTGATCTTCTCCCTCCCGAAGTCAGGGCCAGGCAGAAGGGCAAGATCCTGCGGCGAGGCCTTGCAGCAGGCATGCTTGGAGTGGTAGTGCTCGTAGGCTCGGGGGTTGCCGCCGCATCCTGGGGCGCGGCTCAGGGACGGTCGGAACTCGCGGTCGCCCAAACTCGAACCGGGGACCTGCTGGCGGAACAGACGAAATACATCGAGGTGCGCCGCGTGCAAGACGAGCTCGCCACGTCCCTTGCTGCGCGCGAGGTAGGGGCATCGACCGAGATCGACTGGAGGGCCTATCTCCAGGATGTGCGGGAAGTGCTCCCTGCAGACGTCACCATCGACACGGTCGATATCGACTCTGCCTCACCGCTCGTGCTGTACGAGCAGCCAACCGTCCCGCTGCAGGCTTCCCGCGTCGCCACCATCATGATCTCGATGACCAGCCCGAACCTGCCGACCGTGCCGGAGTGGCTCAAGGCCATGGGGACGCTGCCAGGCTTCGCGGACGGCAACCCCGGCTCGATAACGCGAACTGATACTGGAGCGTATTTGGTGGACCTGACTCTGCACATCAACGAGAGCGCGTACTCCAACCGTTTTGTGATTAGCACGGAGGAGAAGTAGCCATGGACAAGAACAGGTTGTGGGTGCTCGGTGCGATCCTGGTAATGGGCATCACGGTGGTCATTGGCTGGTCGTTGGGCATCTCGCCCAAGCTGAATGAAGTTTCCGCAACGAAGGCGGAACGAGCTTCCGTCGAGGAACAGAACGCTGGATTCGAACTCCAGCTTTCTGTGTTGAAGGAACAGTTCGAGAGCATCGGCGACCTGAAGGAAGACCTGGCACAGTTACGTCGAGCGGTTCCACAAGGAGCAGACATTCCCGTCCTCGTCGGCCAGCTCGACGAGATTGCAGCGCTGAATGGTGTGACTCTGACCGCGATCACCGTCAGTGATGCGCAACCGTATGCGCCGGTCGTGGCCCCAGTCCCGGTCGACGCAGCGCCCATCGAGGGAGCAGCATCAGCCGGAACCGAGCCGGCGCCGACAGTCGAAGCGGCTCCTGTTGCCCCCGCGACACCTGCCGCCGCTGCTCCTGTGGTGAATGACCTCATTACCGCTGCGAACTTCGTCGCGGTGCCAATCACACTCGCCGTTGATGGGGGCTATGACGAGGTGCTCAATTTCATCGAGGGCGTCCAGAAGGGCGAAAGACTGGTCATGGTAACCACGTTCACCACGTCAACGCCCGCGGAGTCCGGCAACGTCACCGCAACAATCTCCGCGTTCGTCTACGTGCTCCTCAACGCCGAGGACATTGCCGTGGCCCCGACCCCCGCGGCTTAGTCGCGCCGCCCGACGCGCCGTCTGCAGTTCCGGGCACCGTCGTTGCTACAGTTGCATCTGACAGTCACGGCCTAGGCCACAAGGAGCGCACCATGAGCGACACATCGTCCCCTGAGGGCAACCGCAACCGTAACAACGACTCGAATCCTGAACCGGTCGACTACGCCGGCCATGAAGAGCGCACGGATGCCCCGGACTACACCGGCACCGGCTCCCACTCCGCTCCGGCCGAGTCCGGCGACGCGACCGATGCTGCCGCTGAGACACCGGCGCACTACCCGGCCACCCCCGTCGGCGAGCCGATCTCCTATGACACCCCCGCGACCTCCCGCGAGCCCGCGACGCCCACCTACGTGCCCGCCGCCTCCGTGAACATCGCCCCGGTGAACACCACCGCCGAGACCCGGCGCATCGAGCCCGGCGAGAACCCGACTGCGACCCCATCAGAGGCCCCGCCCGCCGAGGCCTATGCCCCCACGAACACCACGGCGCAGCCCCCCGTCTACATCCAGGCGCCGACCGCTCCCCGCTACAAGAGCAACCGCGGCCCCGGCGTGCTGATCGCCCTGCTCTCCACCGTCATCTTCGCCGCCCTCTACGCCGTGGTCGCGTTCGTGCTGTCCGGCATCGGCAGCTTGTCCATTGCGGACACGGCCTCGAAGTTCACCGACTTCATCGTGCTGCCCATCTTCTACGTGCCGGTCTTCTTCTTCTTCGTCGCGTTCGCCCTTCTGGTGCTGATCGTGAACCGCGGCGGCTGGTGGGCCTACGTGCTCTTCGGCTTCCTGGTGGCCGTGGTCGTCTACTTCTCCTACATCGGGGCGGCGCTGCTGAGCGTGCAGGCCTGGAACTTCACGCCCGACCAGGCGGCGCGCTTCATCAGCCAGCAGTGGCTGAACCCGGGGGCCATCGCCGCTGCGGTCGTCGCCCGCGAGGTGCCGATCTGGGCCGGCGCCTGGATCGCCCGCAACGGCCGTGCCGTCACCGAACGCAACGCTGCAGCGAAGGCCGAATACGACCGCGTCCTCGCCGCCGGACCGCAGGGCATCCGCAGCAACTAGTCGGTCGACGCCCGGCGCTCAGCGTGCCGGGCCCCAGCAGGTACGCCATCAAGGGGGAGCGATGCGAAATTACCAGAAGTACGCGACGGTCGTCGCCGTCTTCGCGGCAGTGCTCCTTGCCGCGCTCCTCGTCGCCGCCTTCGGAATGATCAGCCTGCTGACCGACACGGATGTCATCAGTGACCCCAACGCCGGACCTCTCGTCGGCCCGTTCATGACCGCCGCCGCCGTGGTGCTGGTGTTCACCCTGATGCTGCTGCTCGGGCTGCGCACCAGACCGGAGAACCAGCGGATCGCCGTCGGGTACTCCCTCGGCACCGGGGTCGCCGCGCTTGTCGTCTTCGTTCTGGTGGGCGGGGTGCTCTACGCGCTCGGCACCGGGGTGCCGACCGACACCGCCGGGCTCCCGGGCGACAGCGTCGGGTTCGCAGCCTCCGTGCTGCTGGGCCCGTTCGCGGTGACCACCGGCATCCTCTCCTTCATCGTCACCCTGCTCTACTCGCTGGTCCTCGCCTCACGGATGCCCGAACGCGGCCCCCCGAAGTGGCCGTGGGAGCAAGGCGAAGACTGAAACCCCGCCGGCCTGAAAGTCGCTGACTGCGGAGCACTCCGATCGGGTACCCTTGACTCTCATGGGCGGTTCCATCGAGTTGCGGGTCAGCCAACAGGTTGACGATTGGCTCAACTGGCTGCCTCGCTGGCGCCCGGGCACGCATCGCGGCCGCTCACGCCTCTGCCGCACCTGCTTCGGGTCGCCGGTCATCGCCGCCGCCGGCCTCGCCACGGATGTCCCGCACGCCGTGCAGCACGCCCTCGCCATGCGCCTGAAGCACCTGATCGACGCCGAGGTCGACGAGTTCACCGAGACGCACCTCCCCCTGCTGCTCCGGGAGATCCGCCTGAACGAGGAGCGCAAGCAGGCCGCGTTGACCTACCGCCCCGCTGAGGGCCTCGACCCGGCCTACACCGGCCTCGACCTCGACCCGCCGGCCATGCCCGACGCCCCCTACCTCTTCACCTTCGCCGAACTCGCCCGGCCCGAGGCATCCGTGGCCCTGCCCGTTGACCCGCCTCCCTTGACCGACGAGGAGAAGGCGGCCATCCGCGCCGAGGTCACACGCGCCGACGAACACGCGGCGCTGGTCGGCGGTCGGGTCTGCGCCGAACTGTCCCGGCACCGTGAACGGATGCGCAGCGCCGTCACCGAATTCGTCGAACCCTGGGTGCTCGCTCTCCTCGCCGACCTCGATACCGCGCTCGATTCCCCGCTCTGGCCGCGCGGCCCGTGAACAGCACCTGAACGAACCCCTGGGGCCGCGTGATCCATTTGACCCAGCGGTCACCTCCGGGATATCCTTTGTACGTGTGCGCTTTGTCGTGCGCTTGAGTCATGCCACCGCGATCTTGTCGTGCCGCACCTTAGGCGCCTTGATGTGGCACTCACACAGGGTGTGCTCTCCGAGCAGCCCCCACGGCATACCCACTACGGCCCGCGTAACTCATTCCGCGTGTTTCGGTGGGTCCAGATGAACTCGATCGGGCCGGAAACGGAGCGATTCGAATGCTAACCATCAATGAGCTGTCACCGTGCAGCAAAAACAAGGAGTAATTAGTGCCCACCATTCAGCAGTTGGTACGAAAGGGCCGCAGCCCCAAGGTCACCAAGACCAAGGCGCCCGCCCTGAAGTCCAACCCCCAGCAGCGCGGCGTGTGCACCCGTGTTTACACGACCACGCCGAAGAAGCCGAACTCGGCCCTCCGCAAGGTCGCCCGCGTCAAGCTGTCGAACGGTACCGAGGTCACCGCCTACATTCCCGGCGAGGGTCACAACCTGCAGGAGCACTCGATGGTGCTCGTCCGCGGTGGTCGTGTGAAGGACCTCCCCGGTGTTCGATACAAGATCGTTCGTGGCGCACTGGACACCCAGGCCGTCAAGAACCGCAAGCAGGCTCGTAGCCGCTACGGCGCCAAGATGGAGAAGAAGTAATGCCTCGTAAAGGCCCAGCGCCCAAGCGTCCCGTTATCGCTGACCCGGTATACGGCGCCCCCATCGTCTCCCAGCTCGTCAACAAGATCCTCCTCGACGGCAAAAAGGGCCTCGCCGAGCGCATCGTTTACGATGCACTCGAAGGCGTCGTTGCCAAGAACGGTGCGGATGCCGTCGTCACCTTGAAGAAGGCACTCGACAACGTGCGCCCGACCCTTGAGGTGCGTTCGCGCCGCGTCGGTGGTTCCACCTACCAGGTGCCCGTCGAAGTCAAGCCGCACCGCGCCAACACCCTGGCTCTGCGCTGGTTGACCAGCTACGCCAAGGCTCGTCGCGAGAAGACGATGACCGAGCGTCTCACCAACGAAATTCTCGACGCATCCAACGGCCTCGGCGCCGCTGTGAAACGCCGCGAGGACACGCACAAGATGGCCGAGGCGAACAAGGCCTTCGCTCACTACCGCTGGTAGTCGCGCTCCGGAATCCGGGCTTGTCGAGAGCAGATCTCGATGGGCCCGGCGACCGGATGCCCTGTTTCGCCCCAAGATCCACAAGCAAACTTCCGGAGGACCCCCGTGGCACTTGACGTGCTCACCGACCTGAGTAAGGTCCGCAACATCGGCATCATGGCTCACATTGATGCTGGCAAGACCACCGTCACTGAGCGCATCCTGTACTACACGGGTGTCAATCACAAGATCGGCGAGACGCACGACGGCGCCTCGACCATGGACTGGATGGCGCAGGAGCAGGAACGTGGCATCACCATCACGTCTGCCGCGACTACCTGTTTCTGGGCCTCAAACCAGATCAACATCATCGACACCCCCGGCCACGTCGACTTCACCGTCGAGGTGGAGCGTTCGCTCCGCGTCCTCGACGGCGCCGTCGCAGTGTTCGACGGCAAGGAGGGCGTTGAGCCCCAGTCGGAGACCGTCTGGCGCCAGGCCGACAAGTACGACGTGCCCCGCATTTGCTTCGTCAACAAGATGGACAAGCTCGGCGCCGACTTCTTCTACACGGTCGACACCATTGTCAAGCGCCTCGGTGCGAAGCCGCTCGTCATCCAGCTGCCCATCGGCGCCGAGAACACCTTCGAAGGTGTTGTCGACCTCGTCGAAATGCGTGCACTGACTTGGCGCGGCGACTCCAAGGGTGACGTCGAGATGGGCTCCAAATACGCCATCGAAGAGATCCCGGCCGACCTTGCCGAGCAGGCCGCGGAATACCGCAAGCTGCTCCTTGAAACCGTCGCCGAGACCGACGACGACCTCATGGAGAAGTACTTCTCCGGCGAAGAGCTCACCGTCTCCGAGATCAAGCACGCGATTCGGGGGCTCACGGTCTCCAGCGAGATCTATCCGGTCCTCTGCGGTTCCGCGTTCAAGAACCGCGGCGTTCAGCCGATGCTTGACGCAGTCGTCGACTACCTCCCCACCCCGCTCGACGTGCCGGCCATCGAAGCCCACGACGCGCGCGACGAGGAAAAGGTCATCATGCGTCACCCCGACGCGACGGAGCCGTTCACGGCCCTCGCGTTCAAGGTCGCCGTTCACCCGTTCTTCGGTCGTCTGACCTACGTTCGCGTGTACTCCGGTCACCTTGACTCCGGCGCCCAGGTCGTCAACTCGACCAAGGGCAAGAAGGAGCGCATCGGCAAGATCTTCCAGATGCACGCCAACAAGGAGAACCCGGTGGCCTTCGTGACCGCCGGTCACATCTACGCGGTCATCGGCCTCAAGGACACCACCACAGGTGACACCCTGTGCGACCCGAACGCGCAGGTCGTGCTCGAGTCGATGACGTTCCCTGACCCGGTCATCGAGGTTGCGATCGAGCCGAAGACGAAGCAGGACCAGGAAAAACTGGGTCTTGCGATCCAGAAATTGGCCGAAGAAGACCCGACCTTCCGCACCGAGCAGAACCAGGAAACTGGTCAGACGGTCATCAAGGGGATGGGTGAACTTCACCTGGACATCCTGGTCGACCGGATGCGACGTGAATTCAACGTCGAAGCCAACGTCGGCAAGCCTCAGGTCGCCTACCGCGAGACCATCCGCAGGGCGGTCGAGCGTCACGACTACACGCACAAGAAGCAGACCGGTGGATCCGGGCAGTTCGCGAAGATTCAGATCGCGATCGAGCCGCTCGAGATCACTGCCGAGAAGAGCTACGAGTTCGTCAACAAGGTCACGGGTGGCCGCATCCCCCGGGAGTACATCCCCTCGGTGGACGCAGGAATCCAGGATGCGCTGCACGTTGGCGTCCTGGCCGGCTACCCGATGGTGGGCGTCAAGGCAAGCCTGCTTGACGGCGCCGCGCACGACGTCGACTCCTCGGAGATGGCGTTCAAGATTGCCGGTTCGATGGGCTTCAAGGAAGCCGTTCGTAAGGCTGACCCTGTTCTGCTCGAGCCGCTGATGGCCGTCGAGGTTCGTACGCCCGAGGAGTACATGGGCGACGTCATCGGCGACCTCAACTCGCGTCGTGGACAGATCCAGACCATGGAGGACGCTCAGGGCGTGAAGGTAATTCGCGCCAACGTGCCGCTGTCGGAGATGTTCGGATATATCGGTGACCTGAGGTCGAAGACCTCGGGCCGCGCGGTGTACTCGATGACCTTCGAGAGTTACGCGGAGGTCCCCCGGGCCGTGGCCGAAGAGATCATCCAGAAGAACAAGGGCGAATAGCCTGAGGCTTCCGGTCTCTCCGGGCCTTCGGGCCGAAATCGCTTCGGCCTCCCGGCCCGAGTAGCATAAGTACACAAATCCAGCAGTTTCACCGGCCGCAAACCAGCGGTCGATGGAGCCATGAGTCCTGAGGAGGACCCACAGTGGCCAAGGCCAAGTTCGAGCGGACCAAGCCGCACGTAAACATCGGAACGATCGGTCACGTTGACCACGGAAAGACCACGCTGACTGCAGCGATCTCCAAGGTCCTTGCCGACACGTATCCGTCCAAGACGAACGTTCAGCGCGACTTTGCGTCGATCGACTCTGCTCCGGAAGAACGCCAGCGCGGTATCACGATCAACATCTCGCACGTTGAGTACGAGACCGAAAAGCGTCACTATGCGCACGTAGACGCACCGGGCCACGCTGACTACATCAAGAACATGATCACCGGTGCTGCTCAGATGGACGGGGCGATCCTTGTGGTTGCCGCTACTGACGGCCCGATGGCTCAGACCCGTGAGCACGTCCTGCTCGCGAAGCAGGTCGGCGTGCCGTCCCTGCTCGTGGCACTGAACAAGTCCGACATGGTTGACGACGAAGAGATCCTCGAGCTCGTTGAGCTCGAGGTTCGCGAACTCCTCTCCGCCCAGGGCTTCGACGGCGACAACGCTCCCGTCGTGCGCGTTTCCGCACTCAAGGCGCTTGAAGGCGACGAGAAGTGGGTCGGCAACATCCTTGAGCTCATGAAGGCTGTCGACGACTACTTCCCGGAGCCCGTCCGCGACAAGGACAAGCCCTTCCTGATGCCGATCGAGGACGTCTTCACGATCACCGGTCGTGGAACCGTCGTCACCGGCCGCGCCGAGCGTGGAACCCTCAAGATCAACTCCGAGGTCGAGGTTGTCGGCATCCGCCCGACCATCAAGACCACGGTCACGGGTATCGAGATGTTCCACAAGCAGCTCGACGAGGCATGGGCCGGCGAGAACTGTGGCCTTCTTCTTCGTGGCACCAAGCGCGAAGACGTCGAGCGCGGCCAGGTTGTCGTCAAGCCGGGTTCGGTCACGCCGCACACCGACTTCGAGGGCACCGCGTACATCCTGTCCAAGGATGAGGGTGGGCGTCACAACCCGTTCTACGCGAACTACCGCCCGCAGTTCTACTTCCGCACCACGGACGTCACCGGCGTCATCACGCTGCCTGAGGGCACCGAGATGGTCATGCCCGGCGACACCACCGACATGAACGTCGCGCTGATCCAGCCGATCGCCATGGAAGAGGGCCTCGGCTTCGCCATTCGTGAAGGTGGCCGCACCGTTGGCGCCGGAACGGTGACCAAGATCGTCAAGTAGTCCCCTTCAGAAAATGGGGTCGGTCCTTCGGGGCCGGCCCTTTTTTCGTGCCCGACTTGCGGGGCCAGTTGATCCCGAATCGCCCAGGAACTAGCCTTGACATGAACCTCAACAGCCCCAGATCGGAGCACCCCGTGAATTTCAACGACATCAGCCGCAAAGCGCAGGAGTTCCTCAAAACAGAGAAGGGCGAGAAGATCGCCGACAAGATTCTCGACGGGGGCGCCGCCGCCGCGAACAAGGTCACCGGCAACAAGCACGCCGACAAGATCAAGGATGCCCGAGCGGCGGCGGACAAACACCTCGGTCGCGGGGACGGTCCGACCGACCGCGACGCTCGAGGCACTGGCCCCGACGGCAGGTAACCGCTGGTCGAGCTCACTTCGGTGACCGAGCGCACCGTGGCGCGGGTCGTGCGCCGGTTCGCGCGTGGCATGCCACCTGCGAACGGGTCCGCGGCTGTCCTGTGGGGACTCCCCACTCTCGCCGGCTGACCGCCCGAGGTCCAGTCCCTCCCCGAACGCACCCGCGGCGGACGCTCGACGCCGGGTATCCGCAAGCATGCATTGGGACTCGACACGCGGGATATCGCCGTGGTGAACGGACTCCCGGTCACCAGCGTCGAACGCACGGTCGTCGACCTCGCCGCCACTCTGGATCTGAAGTCCGCGGTCGCCATGGCCGACCGCTCCATTGCGGTGGATCGCAGGGGGCGCATTCTGCCTCTGACCACCAGAGCCAGGCTGCTTGAGACCTGGGAAGGGTTGCTTCCCTTCCGCGTGTCCGTGCGGGCGCGGGCCGTGATCGACTTCTCTTCGACGCTGTCCGGTTCCCCCAACGTGTCCGGAAGCCGCGTCAACGTGGCGCTGAACGGATTTCCGGAGCCGGTGCTGCAGCATCCGTTCGTCGTCGAAGGCAAGACCGTCTTCACGGACTTCTACTGGATCGACGAGAACTCGGTGGGGGAGGCCGACGGCAAGGGCAAATACTTCGACCCCGTGTTGCGAGGCGATCGCACCACCGCCGAGGTGTTCTACGACGAGAAACGCCGTGACGATGGCGTGCGGCACCAGGTGCACGCGTTCACCCGGTGGGACTTCCCGGTCGGGATGAGTCAGAGTCGGCTGCGCACTCGGCTGCTGCAGTTGGGGCTGCCGTTCGGGCGCCCGCGACTCCAGTTTCGGTGAGGTGCCGGTGGTGCGCGGGTGTTGCGCCGCTGCGCTGGTGGCGTGCCCCGCGCGGAGCGGCGCAGCACTCGCGCGAGGCGTGAATGGCGGCGGCGACGCGCCCGGGGCGAGAGCCGGCCGAGCCGCGGAACGACGCGGATGTGGCGACACGCCGCCCGCGACACGCCCGGGTTGCACAATGACCCAACCCTGTGGCAGACTCTTCTAGTTCAACACTTTCGACTGCCGCGCTGCACGCGGTGTCGGGATCACTGCCAGGCAGTGCATAGCTTGTGCCGTTCGCCGTAAAAGGCGCCAGGTGCACAGTTAGGCCGCGGGTAGCAGAACATAGCTCAAACCAACAGCCGGGACAGCTGGGTAAATCCATGCCTTCCCCCACGCGCGAGTGTGGAGAAGCGGGTTGGCTCGGCATGACCGCTCCGCGGCCCTGCCGAAATTGACAGATGAACAGTGGTGCGACAGCAGCAGTGCTACTACGGCGTCCAATGCAGCCCCTCGGGATGTACGAAGCCTTGACAAGAAAGCGAGTTCGACATGGCGGGACAGAAAATCCGCATTCGACTTAAGTCGTATGACCACGAGGTCATCGACATCTCGGCGCGCAAGATCGTCGACACAGTGACCCGCGCGGGTGCGACTGTCGTCGGCCCCGTGCCGCTTCCGACCGAGAAGAACGTGGTGTGTGTCATCCGTTCCCCTCACAAGTACAAGGACAGCCGGGAGCACTTTGAAATGCGCACCCACAAGCGTCTGATCGACATCATTGACCCGACCCCGAAGGCTGTCGACTCGCTCATGCGTCTCGACCTGCCGGCCGACGTCAACATCGAGATCAAGCTCTAGGGCCCGCGATGTCTTACTCAGATACCAAGACCACCAAGGGTCTCCTCGGCAAGAAGCTCGGCATGACGCAGGTGTGGGATGAGAACAACAAGCTCGTTCCCGTCACCGTCATCGAAATCTCGCCCAACGTTGTCACCCAGATCCGCAGCAAGGACATCGACGGTTACGCCGGCGTCCAGATCGCTGCCGGGGCCATCGATCCGCGCAAGGTCAACAAGCCTTCCGCCGGACACTTCGAAAAGGCAGGCGTCACGCCTCGCCGCCACCTCACCGAGCTCCGCACTGCGGATGCCGCTGACTACACCCTGGGTCAGGAGCTCACCGTTGACGGTGTGTTCGCTGCCGGTACCAAGGTCGACGTCATGGGCACCAGCAAGGGCAAGGGTTTCGCCGGTGTTATGAAGCGTCACAACTTCAAGGGTGTTTCCTCCTCTCACGGTTCGCACCGCAACCACCGCAAGCCCGGTTCCATCGGTGCTTCCTCGACCCCGAGCCGTGTCTTCAAGGGCATGCGCATGGCCGGTCGTATGGGTGGCGAGCGCGTCACCGTGCTGAACCTCAAGGTTCACGCCGTGGATGCCGAGAAGGGCCTCCTGCTGGTCAAGGGTGCCGTTCCCGGCGCCAAGGGCCGCCTCGTATTCGTCCGCAATGCAGTGAAGGGAGCCTAGTCGTATGACTACCTCACTCGATCTCATCGACGCCAAGGGTAAGAAGGCCGGCTCCGTCGAGTTGCCCGCCGAAATCTTTGACGTTCAGACCAACGTCCCGTTGATCCACCAGGTCGTCGTCGCGCAGCTCGCTGCCGCACGTCAGGGAACTCACAAGACCAAGCGTCGTGGCGAGGTTTCCGGTTCCGGCCGCAAGCCGTTCAAGCAGAAGGGAACCGGTCGCGCTCGTCAGGGCTCGATCCGCGCCCCTCAGATGACCGGTGGTGGAATCGTCCACGGACCGACCCCGCGTAACTACGAACAGCGCACCCCCAAGAAGATGATCGCGGCAGCACTGCGTGGATCCCTTTCCGACCGCGCCCGTGGCGACCGCCTGCACGTCGTGACCGCACTCTTCAGTGCCGAGACGCCCAGCACCAAGGGCGCCATCGAGCTGCTCAGCCAGATCGCCAGCAGCAAGCACGTGCTGGTCGTCCTGGAGCGCACCGACGAACTGACGCTGCGCAGCATCCGCAACCTGCCGACGGTGCACGTTCTGCCGTGGGACCAGCTGAATGCCTATGACGTTCTCGTCAGCGACGACATCGTCTTCACCAAGGGCGCGTTCGACGCGTTCGTGGCGAGCAAGACCAAGAAGGAAGAGGTGTCCGCATAATGGCTACCCCGATCAACAAGGATCCCCGCGACGTCATCATCGCTCCGGTCGTCTCTGAGAAGAGCTATGGCCTGATCGACGAAGGCAAGTACACCTTCATCGTGGACCCGCGCTCGAACAAGACCGAAATCAAGCTCGCGATCGAAAAGATCTTCAAGGTGGAGGTCGCTTCGATCAACACCATGAACCGCATCGGCAAGACGCGTCGCACGAAGTTCGGTCAGGGCAAGCGCAAGGACACCAAGCGTGCCATCGTCACGCTCAAGTCCGGTTCCATTGACATCTTCACGGCCGTCGGCTAAGCGGCGCGGACTAGAGGAATAAGAAATGGCTATTCGTAAGTTCAAGCCCACGACTCCCGGTCGTCGCGGTTCATCTGTTGCAGACTTCGCAGAGATCACCCGCTCCACGCCGGAGAAGTCCCTGCTTCGCCCCCTGTCCAAGACCGGTGGCCGTAACAACCAGGGTCGCATCACCACCCGTCACATCGGTGGTGGACACAAGCGCCAGTACCGTCTGATCGACTTCCGTCGTAACGACAAGGACGGCGTCAACGCCAAGGTTGCTCACATCGAGTACGACCCCAACCGCACGGCGCGCATCGCGCTCCTGCACTTCATGGACGGCTCCAAGCGCTACATCATCGCCCCGAACAAGCTGAACCAGGGCGACATCGTAGAGTCGGGCGCCGGCGCTGACATCAAGCCCGGCAACAACCTGCCGCTGAAGAACATCCCGACCGGTACCATCATCCACGCGGTCGAACTGCGTCCGGGCGGTGGCGCCAAGATGGCCCGCTCCGCCGGATCATCCGTTCGCCTCGTTGCGAAGGATGGCATCTACGCCCAGCTGCGCCTGCCGTCCGGAGAAATCCGCAACGTCGACGCCCGCTGCCGCGCCACGATCGGCGAGGTCGGCAACGCCGAGCAGTCGAACATCAACTGGGGTAAGGCCGGCCGGATGCGCTGGAAAGGCGTTCGCCCGACCGTTCGTGGTGTCGCCATGAACCCGGTTGACCACCCGCACGGTGGTGGTGAGGGTAAGACGTCCGGTGGACGTCACCCCGTCAGCCCTTGGGGCCAGAAAGAAGGGCGTACCCGCCACCCGAACAAGGAAAGCGACAAGCTCATCGTTCGTCGCCGTACCGTCGGCAAGAAGCGTAAGTAGGAGTAGACGATGCCACGCAGTCTCAAGAAAGGCCCGTTCGTTGACGACCACCTGCTTCGCAAGGTTGTCAAGGCGAACGAAGCCAGCAGCAAGAACGTAATCAAGACCTGGTCGCGCCGTTCGATGATCATCCCCGGCATGCTCGGGCACACCATCGCCGTGCACGACGGACGCAAGCACATCCCGGTGTTCGTCACCGAGAGCATGGTCGGGCATAAGCTCGGCGAGTTTGCGCCCACCCGCACCTTCCGTGGACACGTGAAGGACGACAAGAAGGGCCGTCGCCGCTAACGCGGGGACGTGAAGGAGGATAAGAAATGGTGGAGTCGATCGCACGCGTGCGTCACATCCGCGTTACCCCCCAGAAGGCTCGTCGCGTTGTCAACCTGATCCGCGGCAAGCAGGCCTTCGAGGCCCTGGGAATTCTGAAGTTTGCGCCGCAGGGCGCGAGCGACCCGGTGTACAAGCTGGTTGCCTCGGCAATCGCCAACGCGCGAGTCAAGGCTGATGCAGCCAACACCTTCCTCGACGAGCAGGACCTGTTCGTCAGCCAGGCGTTCGTTGACGAGGGTACGACCCTCAAGCGTTTCCAGGCCCGTGCACAGGGTCGCGCATTCCAGATCAAGAAGCGCACGAGCCACATCACGGTTGTGCTCGCCACTCCTGAGGAGGGTACGAAGTAATGGGTCAGAAAGTAAACCCCTATGGCTTCCGTCTGGGAATCACGACCGACCACGTGTCGCGTTGGTTCTCTGACAGCACGAAGCCGGGCCAGCGTTACAGCGACTTCGTCGCTGAAGACGTCAAGATCCGCCGCCTGTTGAGCACCAGTCTCGACCGCGCCGGCGTGTCCCGCATCGAGATCGAGCGCACTCGTGACCGCGTTCGCGTCGACATCCACACCGCCCGTCCGGGCATTGTGATCGGTCGCCGCGGCGCGGAGGCTGAGCGCATTCGCTCCGACCTCGAGAAGCTCACCGCCAAGCAGATCCAGCTGAACATCCTCGAGGTGAAGAACCCCGAGGTCGACGCTCAGCTGGTCGCTCAGGGCATCGCCGAGCAGCTCTCCGCTCGCGTGGCATTCCGCCGCGCGATGCGTAAGGGCCTGCAGGGTGCCCAGCGCGCCGGTGCCAAGGGTGTTCGCATCCAGGTCTCCGGTCGCCTGGGTGGCGCCGAAATGAGCCGTTCGGAGTTCTACCGCGAAGGCCGTGTGCCCCTGCACACTCTGCGCGCGAACATCGACTACGGGTTCTACGAAGCCAAGACCACCTTCGGCCGCATCGGCGTGAAGGTCTGGATCTACAAGGGCGACATCACCAACAAGGAACTCGCTCGCGAGCAGGCCAACGCTAAGTCGACCCGCCCCGAGCGTCGTGACGACCGACCGCGTCGTGCGCCCCGTGCAGAGGCAGCGGCACCGGTTGCAGCAGGAGTTGAGGCATAACCATGTTGATTCCACGCAGAGTCAAGCACCGCAAGCAGCACCACCCGGGCCGTACCGGCCACGCAACCGGTGGTACCGAGCTGTCGTTCGGTGAGTACGGCATCCAGGCCCTCACGCCCGCCTATGTGACCAACCGTCAGATCGAGTCCGCTCGTATCGCGATCACCCGTCACATGAAGCGCGGCGGCAAGGTCTGGATCAACATCTACCCGGACCGCCCGCTCACCAAGAAGCCGGCCGAAACCCGCATGGGTTCCGGTAAGGGTTCCGTCGAGTGGTGGGTTGCCAACGTCAAGCCCGGTCGCGTGCTTTTCGAACTCAGCGGTGTCACTGACATCGTCGCAAAGGAAGCGCTGACCCGCGCTATCCACAAACTGCCCTTGAAGGCACGCATCATCAAGCGCGAGGAGGGCGACGCATAATGGCGATCGGATCCAAGGAGCTCGCCTCAGTCGAGCTCGACACTTTTGAAAACGAGCGGTTGTTCGATGAGCTGAAGAAAGCGAAGGAAGAACTCTTCAACCTTCGCTTCCAGTCGGCCACCGGCCAGCTCGAGAGCCACGGCCGCCTCCGCGCGGTCAAGCGCGACATCGCTCGCATCTACACGGTTCTCCGTGAGCGCGAGTTGGGCATTCGTCCGACTCCCGCACCAGTCGAGGCTCCGGCCAAGGCTGAGAAGAAGACCAAGAAGGCCAAGCCTGCAGTGGAGTCCGTCGACGACTCCGCTGCGGCCGACGCCGCCCAGACGAAGGAGGCCTAGTCATGGCGAAGACTGACGAAAAGGTCGTCGCTGCCGAGGCTGAGGCTCTCGTTCGCGGCTACCGCAAGACGCTG
Source organism: Cryobacterium sp. TMT1-62 (assembly GCF_004403145.1). Classification (NCBI taxonomy): domain Bacteria; kingdom Bacillati; phylum Actinomycetota; class Actinomycetes; order Micrococcales; family Microbacteriaceae; genus Cryobacterium; species Cryobacterium sp. TMT1-62. The sequence goes on from NZ_SOGZ01000011.1 coordinate 55,288, forward strand.
CGTGGTTACGTGACCAGCGACAAGATGGACAAGACCATCGTTGTCGAGGTCGAAGACCGCGTGAAGCACCCCCTGTACGGCAAGGTCATCCGCCGTACGTCCAAGCTGAAGGCTCACGACGAGGCGAACATCGCCGGCGTCGGCGACCTGGTCCTGATCAGTGAGACCCGTCCGCTCAGCGCCTCCAAGCGCTGGCGCCTGGTCGAGATCCTCGAGAAGGCCAAGTAAGCCTCGCGCTTACTTGATAGAAGGGTATAAAAAGTGCTTCAGCAAGAATCACGACTCAAGGTTGCCGACAACACGGGTGCCAAGGAGCTGTTGACCATTCGCGTGCTCGGCGGCTCCGGCCGTCGCTACGCAGGCCTCGGCGACACCATCGTCGCCACGGTCAAGGACGCGATCCCGGGCGGCAACGTCAAGAAGGGCGACGTCGTCAAGGCCGTCGTCGTTCGCGTCAAAAAGCAGACCCGTCGTTCAGACGGTTCGTACATCAAGTTCGATGAGAACGCCGCAGTGATTTTGAAGAACGAAGGTGACCCCCGCGGCACCCGAATCTTCGGACCGGTCGGTCGCGAGCTTCGCGACAAGAAGTTCATGAAGATCATCTCGCTGGCACCGGAGGTTATCTAAATCATGGCCAGACTCAAAAAGGGTGACCTCGTAGAGGTCATCACCGGCCGCACCCAGGCCCGCGGCGGAGACCGTGGCAAGCAGGGCAAGGTCATTGCCATCCTGGTGGAGAAGAACAGGGTCCTCGTTGAGGGCATCAACTTCGTCACCAAGCACGTTCGCGTGGGCCAGACCCAGCGCGGCACCAAGACCGGCGGCATCGAGACCATGGAGGCGCCGATTCACGTGTCCAACGTGGCCCTCGTCGACCCGGAGACCAAGAAGCCGACTCGCGTCGGATTCCGCCTCGAAGAAGTAACGAAAGACGGCGTCACCAAGACAGTCCGCATCCGTTACGCCAAGAAGTCAGGGAAGGACCTCTGATGACCGACACTTCAGTTGCAGCAGCAGAAGCGCCCGTTGAGGCCGCCCTGCCGCGTCTCAAGCAGAAGTACCGCGATGAGATCATGGCCCAGCTCAGCAAGGACCTCGGCTTCACCAACGTTCACCAGATTCCGAACCTGGTCAAGATCGTTGTGAACATGGGTGTCGGCGAGGCAGCACGCGACGGCAAGATCATGGATGGCGCCGTCTCCGACCTCACCAAGATCACCGGTCAGAAGCCGCAGGTCACCAAGGCCCGTAAGTCGATCGCGCAGTTCAAACTGCGTGAAGGACAGCCCATCGGCACGCACGTCACACTTCGTGGTGACCGCATGTGGGAGTTCCTCGACCGGCTCCTGAGCCTGGCGCTTCCGCGCATCCGCGACTTCCGTGGTCTGAGCGACAAGCAGTTCGATGGCAGCGGTAACTACACCTTCGGTCTCACCGAGCAGGTCATGTTCCACGAGATCGACCAGGACCGGATCGACCGTATCCGCGGTATGGATATCACGGTTGTGACGACGGCCAAGAACAACGAAGAAGGCCGCGCGCTGCTCAAGGCGCTGGGCTTCCCGTTCAAGACGGCCGAAAACACCAAGTAAAGTAGCTCTTTGGCTCTTGTAGTACAAATCCGGGGCTGGACAACCGTCCAGCCCCACCACGACCAAGGTCGTCACCCGTGTAACGGATGAACGAAACCAGGCGAGAAAGGCACCACAAATGACAATGACAGATCCGGTCGCAGACATGCTGACCAGACTGCGCAACGCTAACTCGGCGTTCCACGACACCGTGTCCATGCCGCACAGCAAGCTCAAAGCGAACATCGCAGACATTCTCAAGGCCCAGGGTTACATCTCGGCGTGGGATGTCAAGGATGCAGTGGTCGGCAAGACCCTCACGCTCAACCTCAAGTTCGGTCCGAACCGCGAGCGTTCCATCGTCGGCATCAAGCGGGTTTCCAAGCCCGGCCTGCGCGTGTACGCGAAGTCGACCGAAATCCCCACCGTTCTCGGTGGTCTCGGCGTTGCCATCCTGTCCACCTCCAGCGGTCTGCTCACCGACCGCCAGGCTGAGAAGAAGGGCGTAGGCGGAGAAGTTCTCGCCTACGTGTGGTAGCCGACAATGTCACGTATTGGAAGACTTCCCATCCCGATTCCCGCGGATGTCACGGTCGCCACTGAAGGCCAGCGCGTCAACGTCAAGGGTCCGAAGGGCGAGCTCGCGCTCACCGTCGCGAACCCCATCGAGGTCAAGATCGAGGACGGCCACGTCGTCGTCACACGCCCGAACGACGAGCGCAACTCGCGTTCGCTGCACGGACTGACTCGCACGCTGATCGCAAACCAGATCATCGGGGTGACGGTGGGTTACACCAAGTCTCTCGAGATCGTCGGTACCGGTTACCGCGTCGCCCAGAAGGGCAGCTCGATCGAGTTCGCCCTCGGCTTCTCGCACCCGGTCCTCGTCGAGGCACCTGCCGGCATCACCCTCACCGTGGAGAGCGTCAACCGCCTCACGGTTGGTGGCATCGACAAGCAGGCTGTCGGCGAGGTCGCCGCCAACATCCGTAAGATTCGCAAGCCGGAGCCCTACAAGGGCAAGGGTGTGCGTTACGCCGGCGAGATTGTTCGCCGCAAGGCCGGAAAGAGTGGTAAATAACCATGGGTCTCGGAACTAGAGGTAAGAGCAAGGCCGCTGCCCGCGGACGCAGGCATGCACGTCTTCGCAAAAAGATCGAGGGGACCGCGCTTCGTCCGCGTCTCGTCGTGACCCGTTCGGCTCGCCACGTGTTCGTGCAGGTCGTCGATGACAGCAAGGGTTTCACCCTTGCTTCGGCGTCCACGCTCGAAGACGGTCTGCGCACCTTCGATGGTGACAAGACCGCCAAGGCCCGCAAGGTCGGCGAACTCGTCGCCGAGCGTGCGAAGGCCGCCGGCATCGACGCTGTCGTATTTGACCGTGGCGGAAGCAAGTACGCAGGACGCGTCGCTGCGATCGCCGATGGAGCTCGAGAGGGTGGATTGAACCTGTGAGCACTGAAACCGCTAGCACAGCAACCAAGGAGACCGTGGTGGCCGCAGAGGCACCCGTCGAAACCGCTGCCTCAACGGCACCTGCCCAGAACGAGCCTCGTGAGGCTCGTCGTGGCGGTCGTGAGCGCAACCCGAACAAGGACCGCGGAAGCCGCGATGCCGACAAGAGCCAGTTCCTGGAGCGCGTCGTCACCATCAACCGCGTTTCCAAGGTGGTGAAGGGTGGTCGTCGCTTCAGCTTCACCGCTCTCGTCGTCGTCGGTGACGGAAACGGCCTCGTCGGCGTCGGATACGGCAAGGCCCGCGAGGTGCCGACCGCCATTTCCAAGGGCGTCGAAGAAGCGAAGAAGAACTTCTTCCGCGTTCCCCGCGTCGGTCTGACGATCCCGCACCCCGTGCAGGGTGAAGCCGCAGCCGGCGTCGTCCTGCTGCGTCCCGCCGCCGCCGGTACCGGCGTTATCGCCGGTGGCCCGGTGCGCGCCGTTCTCGAGTGCGCGGGCATCCACGATGTCCTCAGCAAGTCGCTCGGTTCGTCGAACACCATCAACATCGTTCACGCCACGGTCGAGGCCCTGCACCAGCTCGAAGAGCCGCGTGCAGTCGCGGCTCGTCGTGGCCTCGCGTACGAAGACGTCGCTCCGGCGCGCTTCCTGCGTGCCGACGCCGCCGCAGCAGCAGCTGCAGCGGCAGCAAAGGCAGGTGCCTGATGGCTCGCCTCAAAGTGACACAGATCAAGTCCAAAATTAGTGAGAAGCAGAACCAGCGCGACACGCTTCGCAGCCTGGGTCTCAAGCGCATTGGCGCAGTCACGATTCGCGAGGACAACTCGCAGAACCGTGGCTACGTCAACACCGTTGCTCACCTCGTAAAGGTCGAGGAGATTGACTAATGGCTGACGAGAAGGAAGCTGCCACGGCAGCCGCCAAGCCCGCCACTGCACAGAAGGCAGCCCCCAAAAAGGCTGCCTCCGCCAAGGTCGCAGTGAAGGCTGCTCCGACCGAGAAGCGCGAGCAGGTTCTGAAGGTTCACCACCTTCGCCCCGCCCCCGGAGCCAAGAAGTCGCGCATGCGTGTCGGTCGTGGTGAAGGATCCAAGGGTAAGACCGCCGGCCGTGGAACCAAGGGTACGAAGGCGCGCTACAACGTGCGCATCGGGTTTGAGGGTGGCCAGATGCCGCTGCACATGCGTACTCCGAAGCTGCGCGGGTTCAAGAACCCGTTCCGCGTCGAGTACCAGGTCGTCAACCTCGAGAAGCTCGCCGAGCTTTACCCGAACGGCGGCGATGTAACCATCGCCGACCTGGTCGCCAAGGGTGCCGTTCGCGACAACGAGAAGGTCAAGGTTCTCGGCAATGGTGACATTGCGGTTAAGCTGAACATTGCAGTGGATAAGGTCTCCGGCTCAGCAGAGCAGAAGATCGTCGCTGCGGGTGGCTCAATCAAGTAAGTCCGTAGACGCTGAGCGAGCTTGTCGAGGCCACCAATCGAAATCTTTCGATGCTGGTCTCGACAAGCTCGTTTTTCACGTTATTAACTGGAGGCATTGTGTTCAGCGCCATCGCGCGGATATTCCGCACACCCGACCTGCGCAGGAAAATCGGGTTCAGCTTGGGTATCGTTGCCCTGTTCCGACTGGGCTCGTTCATCCCTGCCCCCTTCGTCGACTTCGGAAACGTTCAATCGTGTCTGGCGGCGAACCAGGACGCCAGCGGCCTCTATGAGCTCGTCAACCTCTTCAGCGGCGGCGCGCTGCTGCAACTGTCGGTCTTCGCGCTCGGCATCATGCCGTACATCACGGCCTCGATCATCGTGCAGCTCCTGCGCGTGGTCATCCCACATTTTGAGACACTGCACAAGGAAGGCGCGTCCGGACAGGGCACGCTCACCCAGTACACTCGGTACCTCACCATCGCCCTCGCGATCCTTCAGTCGACGACGCTGATCACGGTGGCCCGCAGCGGAGCGCTCTACGGCACGTCCGCCAGCGCCGAGTGCTCGCAGCTGCTCACCAACGACGCCTGGTACGCCATCATGCTCATGGTCATCACCATGACCGCCGGCACCGGCCTGATCATGTGGATGGGTGAGCTCATCACCGAGCGCGGCATCGGCAACGGCATGTCACTGTTGATCTTCACCTCGATCGCAGCCCTCTTTCCGGGATCGCTCGCCTCCATCGGGCAGCAGAAGGGCCTCGACATCCTCATGATTGTGATCGCGGTCGGTCTGGTCGTGGTCGCCGCGGTGGTCTTCGTCGAGCAGTCCCAGCGTCGCATCCCGGTGCAGTACGCCAAACGGATGGTCGGACGCCGCACCTACGGCGGGAACAACACGTACATCCCGATCAAGGTGAACATGGCCGGCGTCGTGCCCGTCATTTTCGCGTCGTCACTGCTGTACCTTCCGGCCCTGATCGCGCAGTTCAACCAGCCGGCGGCCGGACAGGCGCCGGCAGCGTGGGTCACCTGGGTCACCAACAACCTCACGCAGGGCAACGATCCGCTCTACATGGCGCTGTACTTCCTCCTCATCGTCGGATTCACCTACTTCTATGTCGCGATCACCTTCAACCCCGAAGAGGTCGCCGACAACATGAAGAAGTACGGCGGATTCATCCCGGGCATCCGTGCCGGTCGTCCGACCGCCGAGTACCTGGACTTCGTTCTCACCCGGGTGACGCTGCCCGGTGCCCTGTACCTGGGCCTGATCGCCCTGCTGCCGCTGATCGCGTTCTCCGCGATCGGAGCCGACCAGAACTTCCCGTTCGGTGGCGCCAGCATCCTGATCGTGGTCGGTGTCGGACTCGAGACGGTCAAACAGATCGACGCGCAACTCCAGCAGCGCCACTACGAAGGGCTTCTCCGATGACCCGTTTGCTGCTGATCGGCCCGCCCGGCGCGGGCAAGGGAACTCAGGCCGAGCGCCTGTCCGAGGCCTTCGACGTTCCGGCCATCTCCACCGGTGACATCTTCCGCTTCAACGTGAAGAACGACACCGAGCTGGGTCTTCAAGTCAAGGCGTTCATGGATGCCGGCGCGTACGTGCCCGATTCCCTCACCAACGCGATCGTGTCCGATCGGTTGCAGCAGCCCGACGCTTCCGGGGGATTCCTGCTGGACGGCTACCCGCGCACGCAGGAGCAGGTTCTGGAACTGGACCGGTTGCTGGAGGCCAACGGTGACGCACTTGACGCCGTCGTGCTGATCGTCGCCGACACCGAAGAGGTCGTCGCCCGACTCCTCAAGCGTGCCGCCGAGCAGGGGCGTGCGGACGACACCGCTGACGTCATCCGGCACCGCCTTTCCGTCTACGAGGAGCAGACATCTCCGCTGATCGACGTTTACTCCTCCCGCGGTCTCGTGGTCACGGTCGACGGCCTCGGCGCCGTCGACGAAGTGACCGGGCGCATCCTTGCGGCGCTGACCGGGCGCGGACTCTCCGTGCCCGTCACCAGCGTGCCCGTCACCAGCGTGCCCGTCACTAGCGTGCCCGTCACCAGCGTGCCCGTCACCAGCGGAGACGCAGCCAGCGCCTCCTAACCCGGTCGTGCACGCCCGGCGTGCGCGTCCTCAGCAGTTTGCAGAGATCTTCACGATGAGCCTTCGACGATCCATCTACAAGTCGCCGGCGCAGATGCGGTTGATGATCGCGCCCGGACTGGCCACGGCCGCATCCCTGGACGCGGCCCGGGCGGCCATCCGGGTCGGTGCGACCACCCTCGAGCTCGACGCGGCCGCCGAGGCGGCCATCGTGGCTCGAGGCGGCCTGCCGAACTTCAAGCTGGAGCAGGGCTACCACCACACGGTCTGCGCGTCCGTCAACGAGGATGTCGTGCACGGCATCCCGGGGGCTCGCGTGCTCGCCGCCGGCGACATCGTGTCGATCGACAGCGGTGCCATCATCGACGGCTGGAACGGCGACGCGGCCTTCTCCTTCGTGATTCCGGACCCGGCCCGGCCCGAGGTCGTCGCCGAGCGCGAGAAACTGTCGCACGTCACGGAGCAGTCGCTGTGGCACGGGATCGCCCGGCTCGCGGTGGCGCGTCACCTCAACGAGGTCGGCGATGCCATCGAGGACTACGTCGAGTCTCAGGGGGACTACGGAATCCTCACCGACTATGTCGGTCACGGCATCGGCCGGTCCATGCACGAGGCCCCGCCCGTGTTCAACTATCGCGTTCGCCAGAAGGGTCCGGACGTGAAGCCCGGTCTCGTGATCGCGATCGAGCCCATGGTCGTCATGGGGTCCATCGAGACGTTCGTGCGCGACGACGACTGGACCGTCGCCACCAGCGACGGCCTGGCCGCCGCGCACTGGGAGCACAGCGTGGCCGTGCACAAGGACGGCATCTGGGTGCTCACCGCCGCCGACGGCGGCGCTGCGGGGCTGGCCCCGCTCGGCATCACGCCCGTTCCGCTCCCGTAGCCGCACACGGCCCGAACCAGCCGCACACGGAACGTCGGATCTCACCGCACTGCGTGGACGCCGTTCCGCACGCGAAATGCCGTGCCGGATGCCAAACCAATTCGACGGAGATTTTGGGTCAAACACCCGTTTTCGTGCCCGAAAGCGGTGTTTTGGGCAGAATCTCCGTCGAATTCGTTCGGGGTGAGTCGACCCCGGGCTCCGGGCTCGTACGAGACGGCGGTTGCAGCGCGCATCCACCCCGCGCTGCGGTCAACTTCTCGCCTGTCCGAGAAATGGACCAATCGCCACTCACCCGCCACCCGCGATCGCCCCTCACCCGCGGCAATCGGAACCCGCTCCCGGAGCCACACACGGCCCGAACCAGCCGCGCTCGGGGGCGGGGATCTGGTCTCTCCGGGACTCCGGAGGCGGGAGGATGGAGAAGAGGGCAAACCGTCCGTCGCGGCTCAGGGAAAGAGCGATTCCATGAAGATTCTCATCGTCTGCGGTGCTGGCGCCTCCAGTGCCTTTGTTGCACATCGGGTTCGGCACACCGCCGCGGCCCGCGGCCTGGATGTCCACGTCTTCGCGGGGAGCGAATCGGATCTGCCGGCCTCCCTCGGCCCGGTCGACGTGCTTCTAGTGGGTCCCCACCTGGCACCCAGGTTTGAGAAGATCCGCCTTCAGGCCGTGCACGCCGGGGTCGGCATCGCCCTGCTGGAGGAGACCGTCTTCGCCTCGCAGAACGGCGACGAAGCTCTCGATGCCGCGATCTATGCGTACAAGACGCGTGACTGGGCTGAAACAAAGAAGTAGCCCGACCGGTGGCCTACTGGTCCATCAGGTGCACGAGCTCGTCGATGAAGGATGCGAAGTCCACCGACCGCTTGACCAGCCGCTGCACGTCGGCCCGGTCTGAGAAGACCTCCACGAACTGGTCGAAGACGGTCTGGAAGCTCTTGCGCCCGGCGGCGCTGAAAGCGACCATCGCCACCACGTTGACGCGGTTCTCGCCCCACGCCATGGGTGTGTCGTTGATCACGACGGCGATCGAGGTACGGATTGCCGTCATCGACATCGAGTGCGGCACCGCCACGTTGTCCGTGAACGCCGTCGACGACATGAGCTCGCGCTCGATCGCGCCGTCGATGTAGCTCTCGTCGATATCGCCGTGTGCGATCATCCGTTCGCCGAGAGCGCGGATCATCGCGGTCTCGTCAGCGGCGTGGAAGTTGTGCGCGAACAGGGACTCGTCGAAGAATTGCAGCAGCTCGTCCTTGAGAGCGGCGCGACGGCGAAGACGACGGATGCGGCTGGCGGCCTTCCGCACGCGGTCGATGTCGGCCTCGGTCAGGAACGGCTGGATCACGATGACGGCCTCGGCCGGCGACTGCGGTTCGATGGTGGAGAGCACGAGTTTCGCATCCAGGGCCTTCCAGTCGACGTCGCTGCGGGTTACCACCGACACAACTTCGAGCTCGTCACCGAGGACCCGCTCGATCCGTTCGCGCAGCAGCACGTGCATGTCGTAATAGTTCGGGCAGATCAGAGCGCACGTGACCAGGTCCTCGCGCCGGGACTGCTGCTGAAGGTGGGCACCGACGTGCATCGCGATGTACGCGATCTCATCGTCGTTGATCACGATCTGCTCCTGCCGCTGCAACTGGCTGGCGATGTAGACGGCGACCTCATAGATCATCGGGTAGGACGTCTTGATCGACCTGGTGAGCGGGTTGTGCGAGTACGAGCGGTCTGTCGCCCGGTTGATCAGGTTACGCACGTGCAGCGTGAGCCTCACTATGAAGTTCTCCTCCGCGAGGTCCAGCAGGAACTCGTCCCCGGCCTGGCCGACGATCCGGCGCACGGCGTCGAGATCTTCGGGGCGGACGAAGCTCTCGATCAGAACCTGCGCCGGCTGGTCCTGCCCGGGTGTGATCACCCGGGTCTTGAGCAGGAGTGCGATGTAGTCGAGGTCACCGACACCCAGTTCGACGTGGAAGTGGCGCACGATCAGCCCGGAGAGGGCGAGGGTCATCGCGTCGGGGGAGCCGACGGATGCCGCGGTCTCGGCCACCACGGGGGAGGTGCGCCTCGTGACCCGGTCGATGGCGATGGCGACATGGAGTAGAACGTCGTTGGTGCCGTACTCGTTGACGAAATACCCCTGCGAGTCGAGCATCGCGATCAGATCCGTCTTGAACTCTCCGAGGCTCTCGGAGGCGAACTCGCGCTGGATCGCCTCGAGTTCGAGCAGACCGCGCGAACTCTCCTCGCGGAACAGCCGGCTGAGCAGCCTCCGCCGGTCGGTCTCGGAGCCGGCGAGCGTGACCACGCTGCCGTGGCGGGTGAGCGTGAGCCCGGTGGCGGGCAGTAGCTGCCGCACCTTGGTCAGGTCGGAGTCGATCGTGGAGTCGCTGACGAACAGCTCGGCGGACAGAGCGTAGACGTCGAGCCCCTCGTGGGACTCCGTGAGCCGGCGCACCAAAGCGTAAAGGCGATCCGTCGGGGTCTCGGCTTCGTCCGAGTGAATGCGCCCCCTGGCGCGGAACACGGCGAACGCCTCGAGGTCCAGCCGGTACCCGGCCGGCCCCGACTCGATGATCTCGAGCGGCCCGGCTGCCAGTTTCAGGTTCGTGACGTAGCTGCGCACGGTTCGGGGCGTGACGCCCAGGAGGTCGGCAAGCTCGCCGGCGGTAACCCAGGCCGGTGTCTGCGACAGAAAATCCAGCATCCGTGTCTGTTTGTCGCTCATCGCATGAAACTCCCAAGTAAAAAGCAAGTCTCCCACGCCGCTCCCGGCCGGATCTCTGCCACGAGATTTCCGGGGGTGCGGAAAAGTCTCTGGTGGCCCCGCACGACCACCTTGGTCAGACTTGAATAAGTCGCAACGTGACGGGGCAACTCCTCATCGCATCCCTACGAAAGGCAGAGAAATGACGACGACGTCAGCTACCAAGACCAAGAGCGGAGGAACCCGTGTGCACGTTCAGCGCTTCGGAACCTTCCTCAGCGGAATGGTCATGCCCAACATCCCTGCATTCATCGCGTGGGGATTGATCACCGCATTCTTCATTCCGACCGGTTGGACCCCGAACGCGACCTTGGAAACGCTCGTCGGACCGATGATCGTGTACTTGCTGCCGCTCCTGATCGCCAACACCGGTGGCCGGATGGTCTACGGAACGCGTGGTGCGGTCATCGCCTCGATCGCGACCATGGGTGTCATCGTGGGCAGCGAGATCCCGATGTTCATCGGCGCCATGATCGTCGGCCCGGGATCCGCGTACCTCCTGAAGAAGCTTGACAGCCTCTGGGCCGGCAAGATCAAGCCCGGGTTCGAGATGCTGGTCGACAACTTCGCGTCCGGCATCCTCGGAATGATCCTCGCGCTGGGTGCGTTCTTCGGAATCGCCCCGCTCGTGACCGGGATCAGCAATTTCCTCGAGATGATCGTCGACTGGCTCGTCTCCAACAGCCTGCTGCCCATCGCCAGCATCTTCATCGAGCCCGGCAAGATCCTGTTCCTCAACAACGCCATCAACCATGGCGTGCTCACGCCGATCGGTGTGCAGCAGGTTGCTGAAAACGGCCAGTCGGTGCTGTTCCTGCTCGAGGCGAACCCCGGCCCCGGCTTGGGCATCCTGCTCGCCTTCTCCTTCTTTGGAGTCGGCATCGCACGGGCAAGCGCACCGGGCGCCATCATCATCCACTTCTTCGGCGGCATCCACGAGATCTACTTCCCGTACGTGCTGATGAAGCCGGCACTGCTCCTCGCCGCAGTCGGCGGCGGCATGACCGGTGTGGCCATCAACGTGGCCTTCGCAACCGGCCTGCGCGCCCCAGCCTCACCCGGCAGCATCATCGCTATCCTGATCCAGACCGCCCCGGGCAGCTACGTCGGCGTCATCCTCTCCGTCATCGGCGCCGCCACGGTGTCATTCCTGATCGCAGCCGTCATCCTCCGTGCCAGCCGCAAGCGCGACCTGACCGCCGGCGATACCGGTGACATGGCCGAGGCCATCGCCAAGACCGAAGCAAACAAGGGCAAGGCCAGCACCATCCTCGGCGGCCTCGGAGCCTCCGGCACTTCGGCCACCGCCGCTCGCCGTGTCAAGAACATCATCTTCGCGTGCGACGCCGGAATGGGCTCCAGCGCCATGGGCGCTTCGGTGCTGCGTAACAAGATCAAGAAGGCCGGTCTCGACGGCATCACCGTGACCAACCAGGCGATCGCGAACCTCGACGGCACGGCCGACCTGGTCATCACGCACCAGGACCTGACCGCCCGGGCCCAGTCGAAGTCTCCTGACTCGACGCATGTCTCGGTCGAGAATTTCATGAACAGCCCGAAATACGATGACGTCGTCGCCCTGATTCAGGGCCAGGCGGCCGAGGAGGTAGCGCGATGACCGACCGCATTCTGGAACTGGGCAACGTCGTGGCCGCGGGGTCGGCCACCACGAAGCTCGACGCAATCCGTGAGGCCGGCGCCCTGCTCGTCACCGCAGGCGCCGTGCGCGAAAACTACGTCGACTCGATGTTCGACCGCGAAGCCAGCGTCTCGACCTATATGGGAAATTTCCTGGCGATCCCGCACGGGACCAACGACGCCAAGGAGTCGATCGTCCGGTCGGCCCTGTCGCTCGTGCGTTACGCCGAACCGATCGATTGGAACGGCCAGCAGGTGCGTTTCGCCGTCGGGATCGCGGGGCTCAACAATGAGCACCTCGAAATCCTGCAGAAGATCGCGATCGTCTTCTCGGACGAGGACGAAGTGCAGAAATTGATTGACGCCGTCACAGCAGAGGACATCTTCATGCTCCTCGAGGAGGTAAACGCAGAATGAAGGCCATTCACTTCGGTGCAGGGAACATCGGCCGCGGATTTGTCGGCCTCCTGCTTCACGATGCCGGATACGAGGTTGTCTTCGCCGATGTGAATGTCTCCCTGATCGACGCTTTGCAGGCCGCCGGCAGCTACGCCGTGCACGAGGCAGGGGAAGTGTCGACCACCCGCGTGGTCGACACTTTCCGGGCCATCAACAGCGCCACGGATGAGGCCGTACTGATCGACGAGATCGCGACGGCCGATATCGTCACCACCGCGGTCGGCCCCACCGTCCTCCGCTTCGTGGCACCGGTCATCGCGGCCGGACTGGGGCGGCGGTCGGCCGAGTTGCCGCCCCTGGCCGTGATGGCGTGCGAGAACGCCATCAACGCCACGGATGTCCTCGCCGAACAGCTCTGGGCCAACGTGCCGGAGCCGGAGCGAGCGGCTGTGGCCGAGCGCGTCGTCTTCGCCAACACGGCAGTCGACCGCATCGTGCCCGGCCAGGCCGAGAGCGACGGCATCGACGTAACCGTCGAGGCCTTCTACGAGTGGGTCATCGAGCAGGGCGCCTTCAACGGCGCCGTGCCGGTCATCCCGGGTGCGACTTTCGTCGACAATCTCGCGCCGTATATCGAGCGCAAGCTGTTCACGGTGAACACCGGACACGCGACCGTCGCCTACCTCGGCGGTGTCGCCGGGGCTTCCAAGATCTCCGACGCGCTCCTGGTGCCGGCGGTGCTGGACGGCGTCCGAGCGGTGCTCGAGGAAACCTCGGCCCTGCTCGTGGCCAAGCACGGCCTCGACGTAGACGCCCAGCGCGCCTACCGGGAGAAGATCCTGGTGCGCTTCGCCAACCCGTCCCTGCCCGACACGGTAGAGCGCGTCGGCCGCCAGCCGCTGCGCAAGCTCAGCCGCCACGAACGGTTCATCGGCCCTGCCGCCGAGATCGCCGAACACGGCACCCGCCCGGTCGCGCTGCTCGCAGCCGTCGAAGCCGCACTCCGGTTCGACGTCGCCGACGATGAGCAGAGCGCCCTGCTGCAACGGATGCTGCGCGCCGAGACAGCCGAATCGTTCACCGCGTCGGTGTGCGGCCTGGACGCCGCGCATCCGCTGTTCGCCGACGTGGTCCTGGTCGTGGCCGCGGTGCAGAAGGCCCTCTGAGCGGAGAATCCCGCGAGGGATTATAGGGAAGAATTGCCAAAAGGCAACTCCGTACCATAGAATAAATCCTTGGTGTCTTGTGCGCACGTATGCGGCGTATCAGTGCACCACAATCCACGCACGACCAGCAATCAATACCCTAGCGATAGTGAGTTATGGCCAAAAAAGACGGTGTCATCGAAATCGAGGGCGCGGTAGTCGAAGCTCTTCCCAACGCGATGTTTCGCGTCGAGTTGAGCAACGGCCACAAAGTTCTTGCCCACATTTCAGGCAAGATGCGTCAGCACTACATCCGTATTCTCCCGGAGGATCGTGTGATCGTGGAGCTGAGCCCGTACGACCTGACTCGCGGCCGGATCGTTTACCGCTACAAGTAGAGAGTGCTGTAAGTAACGGCCCGAGGCGTTCCTGGGGTACGAAGACAGCGAATACAAGGACACACCATGAAGGTCAAGCCCAGCGTCAAGAAGATCTGCGACAAGTGCAAGGTCATCCGCCGTAATGGCAACGTGATGGTCATCTGCGAGAACCCTCGTCACAAGCAGCGTCAGGGCTGATCTCGACAGGCTCGATCACGGTCGAGTCGGTCGAGATGCAACTGAATACAGAAAATAGCAGCGCCGGGAACCCTTCGGGGGGACACCATCGGTTGGAGGCCGATGAACAGGCACTGTCACAGACCTCCACTCATATACAGGAGAAGCCACAATGGCACGTCTAGCCGGCGTTGATATTCCTCGCGATAAGCGCGTGGAAGTTGCACTGACTTACATCTTTGGTGTTGGCCGCACGAGGGCACTCAAGACCCTCGCCGACACTGAAATCGATGGAAACATCCGAGTCAAGGACCTGAGTGACGAGCAGCTCGTCGCCCTCCGTGACTACATCGAAGGAACCTTCAAGGTTGAGGGTGACCTCCGCCGTGAGGTTGCCGCTGACATCCGCCGCAAGGTCGAGATCGGCAGCTACGAGGGCATCCGCCACCGCAAGGGCCTGCCCGTTCGTGGCCAGCGCACCAAGACCAACGCTCGCACCCGCAAGGGCCCGAAGCGCACCGTAGCCGGCAAGAAGAAGGCGCGCTAGGCCTCGGCCTGGCCCGTCTCGCCTTTAGGATTCAGGAGAAATTCATGGCAGCACCAAAGTCGGCCGTTCGGAAGCCGCGCAAGAAAGAAAAGAAGAACGTCGCTGTGGGCCAGGCCCACATCAAGAGCACCTTCAACAACACCATCGTCTCGATCACTGACACCACCGGTGCGGTCATCAGCTGGGCGTCCTCGGGTGGAGTCGGCTTCAAGGGTTCGCGCAAGTCGACCCCGTTCGCCGCGCAGCTGGCTGCCGAGTCGGCTGCCCGCCAGGCGCAGGAGCACGGCATGAAGAAGGTTGACGTCTTCGTCAAGGGACCGGGATCGGGCCGCGAGACCGCGATCCGTTCGCTCCAGGCCGCCGGCCTCGAGGTCGGTTCGATCAACGACGTCACCCCCCAGGCGCACAACGGATGCCGTCCGCCCAAGCGTCGTCGCGTCTAACCAACCGGCATCTCGCCATCGGCCGGGCCCGTCACAAGACGGGCCCGGCTGTGGCGGGTCGTGGGGCATCACCCCTCCCTCGTTCGACGATGTGCTCGATTGTCGGGCTTGTCGAGAGACACACAACTCAAAACCTCGCCACGCAAGTGTCATATAGCGGACACTTAGCCGAAAGGAATCAACAGTGCTTATTGCACAGCGCCCCACGCTCACCGAAGAGAACATCTCGGAGTTCCGATCCAGGTTCGTCATCGAACCTCTTGAGCCTGGTTTCGGTTACACCCTCGGCAACTCGATGCGCCGCACCCTCCTGTCATCGATCCCCGGAGCCGCTGTCACCAGCATCCGGATCGACGGTGTGCTGCACGAGTTCAGCACCGTTCCCGGTGTCAAGGAAGACGTCACCGAGATCATCCTCAACATCAAGGGCCTCGTCATCTCCAGCGAGCACGACGAGCCCATCACCGCGTACCTGCGCAAGCAGGGTGCCGGCCAGGTCACGGCCGCCGACATCTCGGCTCCGGCCGGTGTCGAGGTGCACAACCCCGAGCTGGTCATCGCCACGCTGAACGACAAGGCAAAGTTCGAACTCGAACTGACCATCGAACGCGGCCGCGGCTACGTGTCGGCCACCCAGAACCGCAACGAGTACTCTGAGGCCGGCCAGATTCCGGTTGACTCGATCTACTCGCCCGTGCTCAAGGTGACCTACCGTGTCGAGGCAACTCGTGCCGGTGAGCGCACCGACTTCGACCGCCTCGTCGTTGACGTGGAGACCAAGTCGGCCATTTCGCCTCGCGACGCCATCGCATCCGCCGGTCGTACGCTGACCGAGTTGTTCGGTCTGGCCCGTGAGCTGAACACCGCCGCCGAGGGCATCGAAATCGGCCCCGCGCCGGTCGATGTCGTGCTGTCGACCGAGCTGTCGATTCCGATCGAAGACCTCGATCTGTCGGTTCGCTCGTACAACTGCCTCAAGCGCGAGGGCATCAACAACGTCAGCGAACTGGTCGCCCTCTCGGAGACCCAGCTGATGAACATCCGCAACTTCGGACAGAAGTCGGTGGATGAGGTCAAGGACAAGCTCGTTGAGCTCGGACTGTCCCTGAAGGACTCGGTGCCCGGATTCGACGGCGCCCACTTCTACAGCGGCTACGACGAAGAAACCATCTAAAGCAGTCGTTCAGACTGACTTTCGACTTTGATACTGGAGATAACCAATGCCTACCCCCACTAAGGGAGCCCGCCTCGGAGGCGGACCGGCCCACGAGCGCCTCATGCTCGCCAACCTGGCCGCATCCCTATTCACCCACAAGTCCATCAAGACGACCGAGACGCGCGCCAAGCGCCTGCGTCCGGTCGCCGAGCGACTGATCACCTTCGCAAAGAAGGGTGACCTGCACGCCCGTCGTCGCGTGCTTGCCACTATCGGCGACAAGACCGTCGTGCACGAGCTCTTCACCGAGATCGCACCTCAGGTTGCCCTTCGTGAGGGCGGTTACACCCGCATTACGAAGCTCGGCTTCCGCAAGGGCGACAACGCTTCGATGGTACAGATGGAGCTCGTTCTCGAGCCCGTCACCCCGAAGGTCAAGCGCTCCTTCGCCAAGGCTGCTTCCAAGCCCGCCGCGGCAGCGCCCGATGCCGAGGCTCCGGCCGAGGTCGTCGTCGAGGATGCTGCTGTCGAAGCTGACGTCGTCGAGGATGATGTCGCTGCCGCGGAGGAATCCAAGTAAGCACTCTGCGCTGTATCGGCTCAACTGAATCGCTGTGTTGAATTGAGAGGGGCCCGACTTCGGTCGGGCCCCTCTCTGTGCCCCGGCGACGGGCTAGCTGTTGTTCCCACTGACGTTGTGAGCACGGTTGATGGGTGATTTGCCGCCGATGCCTGTATGGGGTCTGTGGTGATTGTAGCTATGGATCCAGTCTTGGTAGGTGGCTGCTCGGGCGGCGTCTGAGTTGTAGTGGTGGGCGTAAGCCCATTCCGCG
>NZ_SOGZ01000014.1:0-13575 GCF_004403145.1 Cryobacterium sp. TMT1-62
CCCAAGTCCACAGAGTCCGGTGGTTGATCCCGAGCGCTGCGGCGACTTTCACGATCGATTTGTCGCCCTCCGCGACGCGGGCCACCGCGGCAGCCCGAAACTCCGGGCTGAAGTGTTTGTGTTTCTCGTGTTCCATTTATCTATCCAATCCTGAATTCAGGAAGACTGTCCGGAAACACTGGGTCACCCCACGCCATCAGTTCCGGCGTGTCGCGTATTTCTCCGAGTTGACGTCACGACGGATGCCCCGGGCTGGCTGCGCTCGCCGCCGGTGGTTAAGCGTGCCAAAACCCGGCAGTCCAGCCTGCAAACCCGCGCCGCACCATCCGTGCCCCGCGTCGCCACCCCCTTCTGTCACCGAATCGATTAGAACAGGAAAACGAAACTCGACAGTCATCCTACCTCATCTATTGACTTCAACTTAGAACGTGTATACGATGTAGGCATGGCTGGAGCCCCCACTCCGCACCACCCCACCGCCTCACCGCAGGCGGTGCCGCCCCTCGCGCAGGCACCCCGTGCACAGTCACCTCTCGTGCAGCAGTTGCAGCAGGCCCGTGATCTGGCCGCGGCCGTGCTCGACTCGGTGTCTTTCTCCCTCCTGGGTGAGGCGGACGCGATGATGGTGCTGGGTACGGTTGAAGACCTCGGCCGTCGGGTCGATGCGGCCAGGGTCGCCTCCGCCGCCGACATTTCGGTGCGGTCCCGCCGCATCCTCGGCCACGAGTCCCTGGCGTATAAGAACGGGGCCAGCAGCGGCATCGATCTGATCACCCGTCTGACCCGCGTCTCTTCCCGGGAGGCGAACCGGCGGGTGCGCCTGGGCGAGAACGTCACGCCGCGCCGGGCGGGCACCAGCATGTTGCCGCCCTACTACCCGGCCGTGGCCGATTCCCTCACCGCCGGGGACCTCGGCGTGGACGCGGCCGAGAACATCGTCACCGCCCTCGACCAGGTCGCGGCCCGGGTCGCGCCCGACGAGTTCGGCACTGCCGAACGTGCCCTGGTGGCCAGTGCGACCGGCGCCGTCACCGACGAAACCCGCGGCCTGCCCGGGGAGGGGTTCGCGTTCCCTGCGGACCTGGTGCGGGGCATGGCGGGGCAGTGGCAGGCTCGCCTCGATCCCGACGGCACCGCCCCCAACGAGCCCGTCGCCGAGGCCCGCAGCGCTGTCGGGTTCGGGCTCTTCCGCGACGGCCTCTACCCGCTCCGCGGCGGAGTCACGCCGGAGCTCCGCGGCATCATGAACGCCATCTTCGACACGTACCTCTCCGCCCACGCGGCGCCCAAGTTTCCGACCGAAGAAGAACAAGCGCGCATGGCGGCCGGGCAGCTGATCCCGGGGGCGGAGGCCGCGGCCCTCAGCGACGACCGTAACGGTGGTCAGAAACGCGCCGACATCCTCCGTGGTGTGTTCGAAGCCGCCACCCGTGACGCGGGGACCCCGACCATGGGCGGCGCCGCCCCCACCGTCATGATCCACGTCAACCAGGCCGACCTTACCGCCGACCATGGGGTGGGCTGGATCGACGGCGTCGAAGCGCCGATCTCGCTGACAAGTGTGANTGGTTTTCAGGAGATCCGGTTCGGGCCGCACAACGAGGTCCTCAGCCTCAGCACCGAGAATCGTTTCTTCAACCGGGCCCAACGCCGCGCCATCAGCGCCCGCGACGGCGGCTGCACCATCCCGGGGTGCACCGTGCCCGCCGCCTGGTGCGAAGTACACCACGTCACCCCCTGGCACCGCGGCGGAAAAACCGAAATCGACAACGGGGTCCTGCTGTGTTGGTACCACCACCACAGCATCGACACCTCCGGCTGGAACATCCGCATGATCCGCGGCACACCCGAAGTACAGGCACCCTACTGCTACGACCCCACCCGCACCTGGCGGCCTGGGGGAGGGAACCCGGCCAACCGGGCACGGGCACGGTCTCGGTCTCGGCCTCGGCAGGCTCGACCAACGTCAGGGTGAGTCCCCGGGATCGGGTCACCGGTCTCGGCAGGCTCGACCGACGTCAGCTTAAATCCGCGGCCGCGAGCGACCTGAGCCCGGTGGTCGAGGTCGTCGAAACCAGGCGGGCCATCTTCCGAACCCGGCCCGGGGCATCCGTTAGCGCGGGTGGCGACAACGGATGCCGGTGTGGGGGCCTCCGAGGCCGGCGCACCGGGTCTCGACAGGCTCGACCACCGACAGGCTCGACCACCGATCGGCTCGACCATCGGAGGGTGTGCTCGACCGTCTAGGCGCGGAGCTTGGTGATCTGCAGCAGGCCGTCGCCCACAGGGGAGAGGGCACTGATGACTGCGGTAGACGAGGCGATGACGGTCAACAGGGTGCGGAAGCCGGTCGCCACATCGTCGCGCTGGGCCGGGTCGGCCACTCGGCCGCGCCAGAGCGCGTGGGCCACGAGCACGGTTCCGCCCGGACGGGCCAGGCGCAGAGCATGCTCGACATACTCGATCACACACTGCGGATCGGCGTCGACGAACACAATGTCGTAGGAGTTCTCGTTCATGCGCGGCAGTACATCCGCTGCCCGGCCCGTGATCAGGCGTACCCGGTTCACGGGGATGCCGGCTTCGGCGAAGTTGGCTTTGGCGTGCTGCTGGTGGTCGACCTCGGTGTCGATCGAGGTGAGGGTGGCGCCGGGGGCGCCGGTGAGCAGCCAGATGCCGGAGACGCCGGCACCGGTGCCGACCTCGAGAATGCTCCGGGCCCCGGTGGCGGCCGCGATCACGGCCGATTGAGCGCCGACCGCCGGAGAAATCGCGTCGATTCCGAGTTCGAGGGACTGCTGTCTGGCCCGCGCCACAGCGTCGGACTCCACGACTGAGTCGTCGGAGAATTTCCAGTTCAGATCTTTGTCAGACACAGCGCAACTCCAGTAGATGAATGGGTCAAGCCTAAGGGGGGCCGGGCATGGTCCGGGGAGGCCTCGCCGGGGGTTATTCTGGGGGAATGTTCGGTTTGACCTTCGAGAAGATATTACTGATCGGGATTGTCGCCGTCTTCCTGCTCGGACCCGAACGGCTTCCCCACTATGCCGCCCAGCTCGCCCGCCTCGTGAAGCAGCTCCGGAACCTGGCCAACGGGGCCAAAGACCGGATGCGGGACGAGATGGGCCCGGATTTCGACGACGTCGACTGGAAGAAACTCGACCCGCGTCAGTATGACCCGCGCCGCATCATCCGTGAAGCTCTCACCGACGAAGACGAGCTGAAAGGCCAATCGGCGACCGTGTCGCGGGCGGTGCCGAACCCCGACGGCGCCTATCTGCAACGCAAGCGCGCCAGGGAGGCCGCCACACTGCCGGCGCCCTTCGACTCCGAAGCCACGTAGCCACGTAGCCACGCAGCCACGAAGCCACGAAGCCACGCGGCCAAACGAACCAGGTGACGAGCACACCGGACGCGGCGTATTCGAGCTGGCGGACGTCGGGAACGGGTACGTTGGGCAGGTTGGGCAGGTTGGTCAGGTTGGGCAGGCCGGGCACGTCGGGCACGTCGGGCACGTCGGGCACGTCGGGCACGTAGACCCGCGACACGGGCCGAGTGCGCTCGGATCGTGTTCCCGACCGCTGCGATGACCTCGCCGGACAGCCCGAATGACGAGAAGTCCTCGTCGACCACGATCAGGCGCCCGGCCGGAAAGAGCGATGCGCGAAAGGTCCCCTGGTTGGCCGCACCCTCGCCGGTGTCCGCCACGGCCACTCGGTCGTCGCCCAGCCGGGAAAAGACGACGGCCTGTCCGACGGCGGGCGATAGATCGTCGGCGATGATTCTCGAGCAGGAGAAATGCGTGCCGGGGTCGAACAGGTGTATGTGCCACCCGAGGCTGAGGCCGAGGGCCGGGCGGTGAGCGGCGCAGTGCGCACCAGAATATGCAGGCCGGGCCATACGGGCGATGCGTGCACGCTACGCTGAACCCACGTATCTGAGGAGTGTGACCGTGTCGAAGCCGTCGAACACCCACGCGAAGCCCAAGCGGGTGCCGCTGCCCGTCTACTCCGCCGAGTTACGCAATCTGCAGACCGAGTTGGTCGCCATGCAGGAATGGGTCAAGGAGTCCGGGGCCCGCATCGTCGTGATCTTCGAGGGCCGGGACGCGGCCGGCAAGGGGTCCGCGATCAAGCGGGTCAGCGAGTTCCTCAATCCCCGCGTCGCCCGGATCGTCGCCCTGCCGGTGCCGACCGAGCGCGAGCGCGGCCAGTGGTACTTCCAGCGGTACATCGAACACCTGCCCTCCACGGGTGAGATCGTGCTGATGGACCGCTCCTGGTACAACCGCGCCGGCGTCGAACACGTGATGGGGTACTGCACCCCCGACGAGTACCGCCGGTTCCTGCACCAGGCGCCCCTCTTCGAACGGATGCTGGTCGAAGACGGCATTCTGCTCGTCAAGTACTGGTTCTCGGTGTCCGACACCGAGCAGGAGAGGCGGTTCCGGTCACGGCTGAACGACCCGATGCGCCGCTGGAAGCTGTCCGGGACCGACCTTTTCTCGATCACGAAGTGGGTCGATTATTCCCGCGCCAAAGACGAGATGTTCGTGCACACCGATCTGCCGGAGGCCCCATGGTGGGTCGTCGAGAGCGAGGACAAGCGGGCCGCGCGCCTCAACATGATCAGCCACCTGCTGTCGATCGTCCCCTACACGCATCGCGAGCCGCCCCAGGTGACCATTCCGACTCGCCCCGCCGGCTCGGAGTACGAGCGCCCGCCGCGCGAGCTGAACCGGCCAGTGCCGGACATCACGACCACGCTGGGAAAGCCCACGGCGAAGCCGAAGGGCAAGGCCAAGATCAAGAAGAACGCGAAGAAGGCGACCAAGGCGGAGGCGGCGAAGCTGGCGCCGGAGAAGGCGGCCCAGCAGGCGGCCCAGCAGGCGGCGGCGTCGGCCAAACTGTTCGTCTGAGCCGGGTTCGCGGAGCCGGGTCACGGCTCTGCTGCCCGGGGTCAGCGGCGGCGGATGCCCTTCAGCACGGCCGCCAGCAGCAGCATCGGCCCGGCCAGCCGCTCGAAGTCGTGGCCGGTGCGAGGCAGCTGCACGAGACCCGTCGGACGCGCGATGGTGACGGCGTCCACGAACCTGAGCAGTCCCTCCGGGCCGTTGCGTCGGCCGAGACCGGACTGCTTCAGGCCGCCCATCGGGGCCGCCACCGAGGAGAACGACCCGCGATAGCCCTCGTTGATATTCACGCTGCCGGCCTCGAGGGCCCCGCCCACGCGCAGAGCCCGCCGCACGGAACCGGAGAACACCGACGCGTTCAGCCCGTAGTCGCTGTCGTTGGCGGCCAGGATGGCCTCCTGCTCCGAGTCGATCACGGTGACCGCGACCACAGGGCCGAACGTTTCGCCGGCGAAGCACTCCATCGCCGGGGTGACCCCGGTCAGCACGGTGGGTTCGTAGAAGAACGGTCCCAGGTCGGGGCGGGCACGGCCCCCGACCTCGACCGTGGCGCCGTGGGCGACCGCGTCGGCCACCTGCGCGCTCACCCGGTCCAGCTGGGCCTGCGAGGTGAGGGAACCGACGTCCGTCGTGTAGTCGTAGTCGGCGCCGAGCCGGAGCGACCGGGTGACGGCCACGAATTCGTGCAGGAACGCGTCGGCCACACCTCGCTGCACGAAGATGCGCTCAATCGACACGCAGAGCTGGCCCATCGCCGTGAAGCAGGCCGGGGCCGCGTCGGCGGCCGCGCGGGCCGGGTCGGCGTCGTCAAGCACGATCAGCGGGTTCTTGCCGCCCAGCTCGAGCGAGACGCCGGTGAGGTTGCCGGCCGCCTGCGCCGCCACCCGCTTGCCCGTCGCGGTCGACCCGGTGAAGCAGACGTAGTCGGCCTCCGCGGTGACCGCCCCGCCGATCTCCGCGCCGTCGCCGACGACCACGGCCCAGAGCTGCTCGGGCACGCCGGCGTCGATGAATGCCTGACGCAACGAGAGGATGCTCAGCGCACCCTGGTCGTCGGCCTTCTGCACCACGCCGCAGCCGGCGGCGAGGGCCGGCACGACATCCATGGCGGCGAGGCTGAGCGGGTAGTTCCACGGGGTGATCACGCCCGCGATGCCTTTGGGCCGGTAGCGCACAGTGGCCGTGATGACGAGCGGGATCGCGGAGTGGCGGCGCCCGCCGCGCAGCACGCGCGGCGCGGCGAGGGCATTGAAGCGGGTGACGCCGGCGGCCTGGAAGACCTCCTCGAAGGCCTGGCCGCGGGTTTTTCCGGTCTCCGCCTGCACGGTGTCCTGCAGCAGCCCGCGTCGCTCGAGGATCAGGTCGTGCGCGCGCAACAGGATCGCTCGGCGCCGTGCGAACCCGGCCCGCACCCAGGCCAGCTGGGCCAGGCGTGCCTGCGCGTAGGCCGCCTGCACGTCGGGCAGCCCGCTGACGGGCAGCTCGTGCAGCACCTCCCCGGTGAAGGGCGCGATCACGGTGACCGTGGCTCCCGTCGTGGAACGTATGGAGCGGGTGAGAGTCGTGATCCCGGCAGGGTCGAGGGGGGAGGCAGGCATGCCGAAAGTCTAGGTGGGGGCGGCGCGTGCGCTCCGCCGCGGCGCCGGTGCGGCGACGCTACTTTGGCGTGATGCCGAGGCTCAATCCGGAGAGGCCGCGCGCCCGGGTGGCGAGGCGGTCGGCAACCAAACGGATGGCCACGGCCGCGGGGTCGGTCGGGTCGCCGTGCACCACGGGCACCCCGGTGTCCCCGCCACTGCGGAGCGGCACGCTGAGGGGAACCTGGGCGAGCAACGGTACGGGGAACTCGTGCCCGGCGCCGAGCCGGCGCGCGACCTCGGCGCCACCCCCGGAACCGAACAGCTCCAGCACCGTGCCGTCGGGCTGCACGATCCCGGCCATGTTCTCGATCACGCCGTAGATGGTCTGGCCGGTCTGCCGGGCCACGACACCGCTGCGTTCGGCGATGTCGGCGGCGGCCGGTTGCGGGGTGGTGACGACGATGACCTCGGCCTGGGGCAAAAGCTGCCCGACCGAGATGGCCACGTCGCCGGTGCCCGGCGGCAGGTCCAGCAGCAGGATGTCCAGGTCGCCGAAGTAAACGTCGGTGAGGAACTGGGTGATCGTGCGATGCAGCATCGGCCCGCGCCAGGCGACCGCGACGGAGCCGTCCTCCACGAACATGCCGATCGAGATGACCTTCACGTCGAAGGCGATCGGCGGCAGGATCATCTCGCCGACCTGGGTCGGCTTGACCGCGGCGGACTTGCCCGTCTCGGGGGAAGGCGGGGTGACCAGGCCGAGGAGTCCGGGGATGGAGAACCCGTAGACATCCGCGTCGACGATGCCGACCCGCAGGCCGCGCTCGGCCAGGGCCACGGCCAGGTTCGCGGTGATTGTGGACTTGCCGACCCCGCCCTTGCCGCTGGTGATGGCGTAGACCCGGGTGAGCGAGTCCGGGCCGAATTGGTTGCTGCGGGCTTCCTTGCCGCCGCGCAGCTTCTCCGTCATCGCTCGGCGCTGCTCGCGCGTCATCACGCTCACATCCACGGTCACGTTGCCGGGGCCGGCCACGGACTCCACGGCGCGCAACACATCGCGCTCGATCTGCCGGGCCGCCGGGCAGCCGGCGATGGTGAGACGGATCCCCACGAGGGCGCGGCCGTCGACGATCCGCACCCCGGCGACCATGTCGAGGTCGGTGATCGGCTTGCGGATCTCCGGGTCGATCACCCGGGCCAGGGCGGTGAGCACCTGGTCGGCGGAAAAGAGGGGCTCAGGCACTGGGCGATCGCTCCTCGCGGTCGCGGTCTCGCTCGCGGTCGCCCTTGCGGAGGCGTTTACGGGTCTGCTTGTCCGGGTCTTCGCGCTCTTCCAGGTTGTCGAGAAGGGCGCGCAGCTCGGAGCGGAGGAAATCGCGGGAGGCGAGGTCCTTCATGCCGAGGCGTAGCGCCACCACCTCCCGGGCGAGGTATTCGGTGTCGGCCAGGTTGCGTTCGGCGCGCTGCCGGTCCTGTTCGAA
Source organism: Cryobacterium sp. TMT1-62 (assembly GCF_004403145.1). Lineage (NCBI taxonomy): Bacteria > Bacillati > Actinomycetota > Actinomycetes > Micrococcales > Microbacteriaceae > Cryobacterium > Cryobacterium sp. TMT1-62. The sequence continues at coordinate 7,974 of NZ_SOGZ01000014.1, forward strand.
CTGCACCCGGTCTCGGTCGTCCTGGCGGTTCTGCGCCAGCAGGATCATCGGGGCCGCGTAGGAGGCCTGCATCGACAAGACCAGGGTCAGTGCGATGAAGCCGAGCGACACGGAGTCGAAGCGCCACTGCACCGGTGCGAGCGTGTTCCAGGCGATCCAGCTGACGGCGAAGAACGTCAGCCCGAGCAGGAACCACGGCGTGCCCATGCCGCGGGCGATGGCCTCGGTGAACCGGCCGAAGCGGTCGCGGCTGGGGCGGTCGCGGCTACGCCGGCGCTTGCGACCGAGGGCGGGCGTGCGCACGCCCTTGGGGGAGTCGAGGCGGAGATCCGCTCGGTTAGCTCGGGCCATTGCCGGTCCTCCGTCCGTGGTGCAGCGGGATGCTTCCCGTGGTCAGTTCGGTGCGGGCCTCGGCCCGGCGGCGCACGTCGTCGTTGCCATCGTGGCTGCGCCAGTCGTCGGGCAGCAGATAGTCGAGGACGTCGTCAATCGTCACCACCCCGACGAGTCGGTGGTTCTCGTCGACCACGGGCACGGAGACGAGGTCATAGCTGGCGAGGATGCGGGTGACCTCCGCGGCCGAGGTGTCGGCGGTGACAGGATCAAGACCCTGGTCGAGCAGTGTGCCGAGGCGTTCGTGGGGCGGGTAGCGCAGCATCCGTTGGAAATGCACCATGCCGAGGAAGCGGCCGGTGGGCGGCTCGTAGGGCGGGAGGGTGACGCAGATGGCCGCACCGAGGGCCGGCGCCAGGTCGTGGCGACGGATGAGCGCGAGCCCCTCCGCGACCGTGGCATCGGCCGAGACGATGATCGGTTCGGTCGTCATCAGGCCGCCGGCGGTGTCGGGGGCGTAGGTGAGCAGGAAGCGTACGTCGTCCGCTTCCTCCGGCTCCATCAGGTCGAGCAGCTGTTCGCCGAGTTCTTCCGGCAGCTGCGCGATCAGGTCGGCGGCGTCGTCGGGCTGCATGTGGTCGAGCACGTCGGCGGCGCGGGCGTCGCCGAGCCGGGTCAGGATGCTGACCTGCTCACTTTCCGGCATCTCCTCGAGGGCGTCGGCGAGACGGCCGTCCGGTAGCTCGCCGGCAACCTCGTGCATGCGCTCCGGCGGGAGGTCGAGCAGGGTATTCGCGAGGTCGGCGGGCTTGAGGTCGGAGTAGGTGGCGATGAGCTGCTCGGCCGACTGGGCCTGGCCCTCGGTGGTCTGCTCGCGCACCTCGGCCCAGTCCGTGAAGGTCGTGGCGCCCTTCGCGAAGAGGGACAGGCTGGTCTTGGGGCGGCGCACGAAGAGCTGGCTGATCGCCCAACCGCCCTGGGGGAGCTCCTCGATCGAGACGTCTTCGATGGTCGCCTCACCGGAACCGTCGTTGAAGACCACCGTGCGCCCAAGCATCTCGGCAATGACGCGCACCTCTCCGCCGCGCTGCTCGAAGCGGCGCACGTTGATTAGGCCGGTGGTGATGATCTGACCCGAACCGATGCTGGTGACGCGCCCGATGGACACGAAAACGCGGCGTTTGCCCGGGATCTCCACGATCAGGCCGACGACGAGGGGCGGGTCGTTTTTTCGGTAGACCACCAGCACGTCCCTGACCTTGCCCACACGGTCTCCCGCGGGGTCGAAAACGGTACACCCGGCCAAACGGGCAACGAAGACTCTGGTGGCAGACACAGATCAAATCTAGGCCACCTTCAGGGCAGATCGGTCCTGTGAAAGAATGGACTCATGAGCAATCAGAACCCCTTCGGCGGGCGCAGGGCCGCATTGTTCCCCGTTTTACCCAAGGGGGAGGTGCTCGCGACATACGCCACCTATGGCGAGGCTCAGGAAGCTGTGGACACTCTGGCGAAGTCCGACTTCCCGGTGAAGCAGGTCTCCATCCTCGGCAACGACCTCAAAACCGTCGAGCGGGTCACCGGCAAACTCACCTGGGGGCGCGTCGCTCTCGCCGGTGCGGCCTCCGGCGCCTGGCTGGGCGTGTTCTTCGGGCTGCTGTTCTTCATCTTCTCGCCGGATGGCGCGGGCCTGCCGTTCGTATTCGCCGCGGTGATGATCGGCGCCGGGTTCGGCATGCTGTTCGGGGTCGTCAGCGCCGCGCTCAATCGACGTCGCCGCGACTTCACATCGACCATGCAGGTGATTGCCAGTACCTATCAAGTGATCGTCGACGGCACCCTGGTCAATCGGGCCCGGAACCTGCTCGCCGGGCTCGCTGAGGCCGAGCAGACGGTGCCGGCCCCGCCGCATCCGTCGGAGCCCCCTCGCGTCGAAGAGCCGCCCGCGGCTCCGCAGCATCCGCTGCCCTGACAGTCCGCGGTCAGGTTTAGGTGGTGAGGGCGGCGATCCAGGCCTCGACCTCCTCGACGGTGCGGGGGATGCCGGCCGACAGGTTCTCCGGGCCGTCCGCGGTGACCAGGATGTCGTCTTCGATCCGCACGCCGATGCCGCGGTACTCCGCAGGCACCGTCAGGTCATCGGGCTGAAAGTAGAGGCCGGGTTCGATCGTGAACACCATTCCGGGCTCGATCACGCCGTCCATGTACATCTCGCGGCGCGCCTGCGCGCAGTCGTGCACGTCGAGGCCGAGGTGGTGGCTGGTGCCGTGCACCATATAGCGGCGGTGGTGGCCGTTGTCGGGCAGCAGGGCTTCCTCGGCGGTGACGGGCAGCATGCCCCATTCGGCCGTGCGGCGCGCGATGACCGCCATCGCCGCGGCGTGCACGTCGCGGAACACGGCGCCGGGACGCGCCATGGCGAACGCGGCATCCGCTGCCTCGCGCACGGCGTCGTAGACACGGCGCTGCACGTCGGTGAAGGTGCCGTTCACCGGGAGGGTGCGGGTGATGTCGGCGGTGTAGTAGCTGTCGACCTCGACGCCGGCGTCGATCAGGATCAGGTCGCCGGGCACGACGGCGCCATCGTTGCGGGTCCAGTGCAGGATGCAGGCGTGAGGGCCGGACGCGGCGATCGTGTCGTAGCCGACCGCGTTGCCGTCGGACCGGGCCCGGGTGTTGAACACGCCCTCAACGAGCCGTTCGCCGCGGTGGTGGGTGCTCGAGCGGGGCAGGTCCCGGATAATGTCCTCGAAGCCGCGGGCCGTGGCGGCGACGGCGAGGCGCATCTGGGCGATCTCGTAGGAGTCCTTGACCAGGCGCAGCTCCGACAGGCCGCGGGCGAACTGCTCGTCGGCGGCATGGTCGCCGTTGATCTCGAGGCTGAACGGCGAGTCGGAGGCGTCGGTCGTGAGCACCTTCTCCGCCGCGAATCGGAGGCGGGCCTCGTCGACCTCGGTGGTGAAGAGCGGGTCGGCCTCCCGCAGCACGAGGCTCTCGGTGTCGATCGTGTTCATGACCAGGGCCAGGTCGGCGATGCCGCGCACCGGCACGCCGAGGTCGGCGGCAACCTGGGCGACCCCGGGGCGTGGGCCGATCCAGAATTCGCCGATATCGGGGTTTGCGTAGAACTCGTCCGAGTCGCGGCCGGCCCGCTCTCGGAAGTAGAGGGTGGCGTCGTGGCCGGTCGCTGTGGGTTCGAGCACCAACACGGCGCCGGGCTCGGCGTCGCTGCCCCAGCCGGTGAGGTGCGCAAAGGCCGAGTGCGCGCGGAACGCGTAGTCGGTGTCGTTGGAGCGTTGCTTGAGACGACCGGCGGGGATGATCAAACGCTGTCCGGGGTGCATTGCGGAAAGGAGTTCGCGGCGGGCGGCCGCGAAGTGCGCCTGCTCGCGGGCGAGCGGTAGCTCTTCGGTGCGCTCGGCCCAGTCGCTGGAGATGTACGCCTTGAACCCGGCCGAACCGGGGGTGGTGGAGCGGTTCTCGTTCGATCGGGGAGCAGGGATCGCGGTTTCGCTGGAAGTGGCCATGGCCCATTGTCCCATTGAGCCAGGAGGTCGGGGCGAGGGCGGCCACGATCGGGCGGTGATCGCTGCCTGCGCCGTCTTCCGCCTCGATCACGCGCAGGCCCTGCACCTGCCAGTTCGCGGTGGCCAACACGTGGTCGATCGGCGAGCCGAGCAGGGCCGGCGCGAAAGTCGGCCAGGTGCCGACGGCGCCCGCACCGGTCGCCGGTCCGGCCTCGTCGCTGACCGTGTAGTCGCCCAGGTCGGAGCTGATCATTAGGGTCGTGGAGCGGGCCTTGGAGATCTGGTCGAAGGCGATGGTGTGTACCCACATCGGACGTCCGCCCTCGCGCATGGCTTCGGCGATGGCCTCACCGGTGGCCTCGGTGGTTTCCGGCAGGGTGACGATGTCGGCGTTCTGGCCGAGGGCGAGTCGGCGATGGCGGCGGCTGGGAACCCCGCGGGACGGTCCGGGTCCGCCGCACAACTAACATGGGGGGATGCTTGGTGCTCGACGATTCCGCGGTCCGATCGACCTGCACACGCATTCGAGCGTGTCGGATGGCACGGAGACCCCGTCGCAGCTCGTGCGGGCCGCCGCCGCGGCCGGCCTGGGCACGGTCGCACTGACCGACCACGATTCGACCGCCGGCTGGGCCGAGGCCGGTGTTGCCGCCCGCACCGCCGGGCTCACACTCATCCCCGGCATGGAATTCAGCACCCGGGTGGGCTTCTCCAGCGTGCACCTGCTCGCGTACCTGTTCGACCCGTCCAACGCCGGCATCGTGGCCGAAACCGCCCGGGTGCGGCAGGCCCGGCTGGTGCGCGCCGAGCAGATGGTGGAGCGCATCGGCGTCGACTACGCCTTGACCTGGGAAGACGTGCTCGCACAGACCACGCCGGATGCGACGGTCGGCCGCCCGCATATCGCCGACGCACTGGTGGCCCGCGGGTTCGCGCTCACGCGGAGCGAGGCCTTCGCGGGAATACTGCACTGGGAGGCCGGCTACTACCAGCCCCACTACGCGCCGGACCCGCTGCGGGCCATCACCCTCGTGCGCGCGGCCGGTGGGGTGCCGGTCATCGCACACCCGGCGACGCGCGGGGCGGTCGACGTCATCCCTGAAGCGAAACTGGCCCGGTTGGCCGAGGCCGGCCTTTTCGGGCTCGAACTCGAGCACCGTGAGAACAGGCCCGAGGCGAAGGCCCACCTCTACGCGCTCGCCGAGAAGTACGGACTCTTCGTCACCGGGTCCAGCGACTACCACGGCGAGGGCAAGCCGAACCGCCTGGGCGAGAACACGACGACGCCCGAGGTGCTCGAGCGCATCATCGGACAGGGAACGGGCTCGCCGCCCGTCTACGGCTGACGCCGCCCACCCTAGGGAACCGGGCGCGCGGTCTACCATGCGCCGCGAGCCCTATCGTGAGCCACCGCGGAGTCAAACGAAAAGCGCCCCCGCCGAAGCGGAGGCGCTTACGGCCGAAACTGCCGTGCAGGGGGTGCCTAGCTGGGGGTGCCGGCCTGCGGGGCGTGGCGACGCGTGCGGCTTCGACGCCGCGGGGCGCTGTTGCCGTCGTGGTGCTCGGCGCCGCCGCCGTCGTGAGTGCCGGCGGCCGGGGTGATGACCGGGGCATCCGGGTTGGTGGTCGCGCTGACCCGGGTGCGCGAGCGCGGCGGGCGGCTGCCGGCCAGTTCGCCGGAGTGGCTCGCGCCCGAGCGTGCGGCGTCGGTGTGACCGGCGCCGGAGCGACCGGCGCCCGAG
>NZ_SOGZ01000043.1:0-26337 GCF_004403145.1 Cryobacterium sp. TMT1-62
GGGCTGCTGTGCTGCGGGCTGGGGCGCGGGCTGGGCCGCCGGCTGCCGGGGCGTGCTCTTGCCGCCCGCGGCCTTCTGGGCGTCGGCTGCGGTCTTTTGGGCGGCCGCCGCCTGCGCCCGGGCGAGGGCCGCCGTCGCCGCCTCGGCATCTTGACCGGCTTGGTAGGCGCGTTCGGCCTCGGCCGTGGTGTCCTTCAACAGGGCCAGCTGCGCGAACAGCTCAGTGGAGCGCCGCTGCTCGGTCTCGTAGGCCGTCTCGGCGGCCTGCGCGGCCACATTCGCCGCCTCGTACCTGGCCAGCGATTCCGCGCTGAGCCGGGTGCGTTCCTCGGCAGCGGATGCCGCCTGCTTCCCGAGCGACTCGGAGGTGTTCTTATCCTGCAGTGCTTCGCGGTAGATCGTGTCCGACTGCTCACTCAGCTTGCTCGCGGTGCCGAGCCGTCCAAGCAACTCATCGGAGTTGTCGCCGTTGAGAAACAGGCTCAGCGACAGATCCTGGGCGCCGGTCTTCGCCAGGTGGGCTGCGATCAGGCCAGCCCGCAGCTTCGAGGTCGCGGCACGGGCCTCCGCCGTCTGGGCCTGCCTCGCCAGGCTCGCTTCACGGGCCGTGGCCGCTTCGAGGTCGTCCAGCGCGACCCGGTAGGCCTCCGCCACGATCAGCGAGGCTTTGGTGGCCGCCGCCGCCGAGATCTGCAGGCCCTGGAGCAGCTCGGTAATCGATTCGATCTCGGCCTGCTTGGTGGCCTCGCTGAGCTTGGCCTTCGCCACGTCGTCCCAACTGGGGTAGCCGGGCACGGCGAACGCCGCCGGCGCCGCGACGCCCACGGATGCCGAGACAGCTCCGAGGGCGACCGCCGCGAACAGACGGGAGGGCTTCTTGCGCCACCCCCGTCGGTCGGTGTCCCTAGCCAAGGGAAGCGCCCCGGTCCGACATGAACGGAACCGGGTTGATCTGGCTGCCGTTGGTGCGCACCTCGAAGTGGAGGTGGCAGCCGCTGGCCGCACCGGTCTCCCCAACGCTGGCGATGTTCTCCCCCGCGGAGACGCTCTCGCCGTTGGAGACGAAGATGCCGCCCGAGCGGATGTGGGCATACCCGGTGGAGATGCCGTTGGCGTGCTGGATCAAAACGAAGTTGCCGTAGGTTCCGTAGAGACCGGCGTAGACGACGGTGCCGCTGCTGGCCGCGTAGATTCCCGAGCCGCAGCCGGCGCCGAGGTCCGTGCCGCTGTGGAAGCCCTTGCTGCAGCCCTCGTTGCCGCAGATCTGCGCACGCGGGCCGTAGCCGTCCGTGATGCGCCCGCCGGATGGAACCGCCCAGCCACCGCCGCCGACTGAGCCGCCGGAGCTGCTGGACGAGCCTCCCCCGTTGCTCGGCCTCGCGGCCGCTGCAGCTGCGGCCGCTGCGGCCGCCCGCGCGCTGGCCGCAGCGCGCTCGACGCGCACCCGTTCCGCTTCGATGGCGGCCAGTCGCGCCCGCTCGGCCACTCCGGCCTCGTAGCCGGCCGACGTAGTGGCCTGCGCATCCTGCATGAACGCCAGCTGGGCGTCGAGTTCGACTCTCTTCGCCTCCGACTCGGCTAGGGCACTGGCGGCCGCCTGCGCGGCGGCCTGCGCAGCGACGAGCGCTTCCTCGGCCGCGACGCGAAGCTTCTCGCGCTCGGCTTGGGCGACCTTGGCCTGGTCACCCAGAGACTCGGCCACGTTGGTGGCGGTCTGCGCCTGCTCGTAGACGCTGCTGCTGCGTTCGACGAGCTTACTCATGCTGCCCAGCTTGGACAGGAGCGCATCGGCGTCTTCGCCGCGCCCCTCGCCGTCGAGAAAGAGGTTCACGCTCAGGTCGGTGCCGCCGGTGCGGTAGAGCTGGGCGGCAAGTTGGCCGGCCTGGCGAGTCGCGGTCGCCGCCACCGCGGAGCTCGCGGCGGACTGCGCCTCGAGGTCGGCGGCGCGCCGGCTGGCCTCGTCGAACTTCTCTTGCGCCGCCTGCAGTTCCGCTCCGCGGGCCTCGGATTCGGCTTGGGTCTGCTCCACCTGGGTCTGCAGGTCGGCGATCAGACCCTGGATCTGGCTGACCTGCGCCGAGGCGGCGGCCGTGTTGGACTTGGCGTTCTGCACGTCCTGCCACGTTGGATAGTCGATGGCCTGGGCCGGGCCGGCCGGACCGATGAGGGAAACAAAGAGGGAGAGCGCAGCGACGAAACCGGTCGCCAGGCTGACACGGTGGCGGCGACTGCGCCTGCTGCCCGCGGATCCGTCACCCCCCTTTTCCGCTCGTGCTTCCCGGCTGAAGAGAACTGCCGTGCGCTTCATTACTCCCCGATCGGGCTCGTTACACACATCTGCTACTGCTTGAGACCGACTCAGAGTAACAACAACAGGGTAAAAACACCCCCCTTGAATCTAGCGGCCCGCCAAGCGAAACCTGGGAAATTCACGGGCTCAATGCCTGCGACACCCCCGGAAGGAACACTTTTTGCTCTCGATTTGAGATTCCCGGGCGGTAGACCGTATGCTTATGCGTCGGAAGCCATGAGGTTTATGGCGTCTCGGCCCCATCGTTTAGCGGCCTAGGACGGCGCCCTTTCACGGCGTTAACACGGGTTCGAATCCCGTTGGGGCTACGCATCCTGCAGGTCTGGGATGTGCAAGAATAAGTAAGTACGAAAACAGCTAGACAAAGTTCGACTCTCGTTAGATCTTCTTACGAGGCCCTGTAGCGCAGTTGGTTAGCGCGCCGCCCTGTCACGGCGGAGGTCGCCGGTTCAAGTCCGGTCAGGGTCGCACAGGCAACAAGCCCTTTCGACAGAGAGGGTTTTTTTCCTTGAAGCGGCTTCTCGAAGCCACTTCTGGCCCTGTAGCTCAGTTGGTAGAGCGTTCGACTGAAAATCGAAAGGTCACCGGATCGACGCCGGTCGGGGCCACTGAAGGTCATTCCCAGGCTTCTACTGGGGTGGCCTTCTTTTTTTTTTGCCTCGCAGCCCGGTATCCGTAGGCCGCCCGGGGAAGACTCCGGCTCGCAGCGCGTTCACCTCCCGAACCAAGCCCCCCCCCCCNCCCCCGAAGAGGTCCTAGTAGCTCGCGTCCAAACGGGGGTACATTCCGTGCTGTGACTCGCTGAGAAAACGTCAGATTGTTCGCAGATGTCGTGCGAGGATTCCCGGCAGCGGCGCACGCGGCAGCCACCGCGGCAGCACTTCTCCGACCTGTAACCCGAACTGCAGGGAATCACCGTGAATACGCTTCTTTGTCGTCGATTCCTCCGCCCCCCCGCGGAGCACCCGACCCTTTTCCTGCCACCCGAGGGGACGTGATGGGAGTCGCGGCGTCGGCCGAGATCGATCCAAGCGCCGTGATCGGCCCCGGTTGCACGATCCGCCCGCTCGTGCAGGTGCGCGAATACGCGCGGCTCGGCCCCGAGTGCGTTCTCGCCCGCGGCGCCTATATCGGACCCGGCGTCGTGGTTGGGCGGCACTGTACGATCCAGGACTACGCGGTCATCTACGAGCCTTCCCTATTGGAGGACGGGGTTTTCGTGGGCGCCGCGGCGGTCTTCACCAATGACACGCATCCTCGGGCCGTGAATCCCGACGGAACGCTCAGGGCCACCGACGACCGCGACCTCGTGGGGGTGACCGTGCGTACCGGCGCGTCGATCGGCGCCCACGCGGTCTGCATCGCCCCGCTCACGATCGGACGGTGGGCCATGGTGGCAGCCGGTGCGGTCGTCACCGAGAATGTCCCCGACTACGCCCTGGTGGTCGGCGTGCCGGCTCGGCGCACCGGCTGGGTCGGACGCAGCGGCCTGCCCCTGCGGGCCGAGGGAGACAACCGCTTTGTGTGTCCGGTCACCGGCGAAGATTACACCGAACACGACGGCATACTCACGCGCAACTGACCCGCCCGCTCTACAGCACCGCGTCGGCCGGCGCGAACGTGTCGCAGCTACCGGCGCCGTCGTCGAAGCCGGTCTGGAACCACCGCTGGCGCTGTTCGCTGGAGCCGTGGGTCCAGGCCTCCGGGTTGACCTGGCCCTACATGGACTCCTGGATGCGGTCGTCGCCGATTGCGGATGCCGCACTGAGCGCATCTTGAATCTGTGCCGGGGTGATGGGCTTCAGGAAGGGCACTCCGCCAGTGTCGCGGGTGTCGGAGGCGGCCCCGGCCCAGGCGCCGGCGAAACAATCGGCCTGAAGTTCGACGCGCACCGCGTTGGAGCCGGCCCCGGTCTGTCCATCCTGGGAGGCCGCGAGTGTTCCATCGAGATTCTGGATGTGGTGGCCCCATTCGTGCGCCACGACGTACATTTCGGCGAGCGGGCCGCCCGACGAGCCAAAGCGGGTGCGCAGGTCGCCGAAGAACGCGGTGTCGATGTAGATGGTCGCATCCGGCGGGCAGTAGAACGGCCCGGTGGCGCTGGTGGCCCCGCCGCACCCGGTTCCGACGCTGTCGGTGAACAGCGCAACCGGCGGCCGCTGGTATTCGGCTCCGCGGGCGGGCAGTTCCTCAGCCCAGAATACGTCGAGGGACGCCGCCGCGCCCTTGATCCGGCACTCGACGTCTTCGTTCGCCTGGGCGCCGGTCGTGCACTCGGGCAGATTCGACACGCTGCCGCTGTCGACGGGCTGCGTGCCGCCGCCGGCCAGGCCACTCAGGTCGACACCCAGGAGCTGTGAGAGCAGAAAGAGGGCGATCGCACCCACGCCGCCGCCCACTGCGATTCCCGCGGTGCGGCCCCTTTTGCTGACCCGGCCGCCGCCGATGTTCGCGTTGTCGTTGAATGTCATGAGAAAAAGCTACCCGTCGAAGTGGTCCGCTGCCGCGATGATGGCGTCCGGGTTGTCGAGCTCGCTAATGGAACATTAGGTGCCCTGCGCACGATGTGCCCACCCACCGAGATGAGTGAGCTCCGCCCGTCCCCCATTCGGGGTCCGAGCCGACTTGGGCGTTCGGGGGTATGGTCAGCTCGCAAGCAGTTGAAGATTTATCACTTGTTTGTTTGGTCGGGTTGTCTCGTTCCCTAGACAGGCTTTCCCGGGCGAATCCCATCCCGCTCTGTACACCCGAAATGCAGAGGATTCACGTGAAGACGTCCGCGACGTGTCGACCTATTCGTCGACCAATATTCACCGGCCCCACCCAGGCCGAGCGCCGAGCGCTCCACCGCCCCTTGCTGGCGGGGTGAGCAGACGGTGACGGACCCTCAACCGCGCCTGCCCTTCGCGGGGCGCCTTCCCACCGCCCAGCCGAAGCTCGCCCTGGTGCCGGCACCGGCGCTGAAGAACCCAGTCAGCGTCGACGCGAAGTCGTCCGGCCTGGTCTGGGCCAAACAGTTTCGGATGAAACTCTTGATGAGCGACGTGGGCATCGTCACGACCGCGGTCGCGACGGCCCTGATCGTCAGGTTCGGCGGTGAGGGTGCCCAAGCATCCGTCGGCGGATATCGGGCCGACTACTGGTTGGTCGCCCTGCTCATCATGCTCAGCTGGATCGCGACCCTGGGGGTCTTCCACACTCGGGACTCCCGCGTCATCGGGATCGGGGCCACCGAGTACAAACAGGTGATCAACGCGAGCGCGATCACGTTTGGCCTCCTCGCAATCGGTTTCCTGGCATTCCAGGTCGACGTCGCACGCGGCTTCTTCGTGCTCGCACTCCCCCTCGGCATGTGCGGCCTTGTGCTGGAACGCTGGCTCTGGCGCCGGTGGTTGCTGCGCCAGAGGCTTTTCGGCCACTACCTCGCGCGAGTCATCGTGGTCGGAAATCGAGCCGACGTCGAATACGTGGTCGGCCAGATTGAGAATGCCGGCGCCACCTACTACGTGGTGGGGGTGGCACTCGCGAGCGACTCGAAGTCCCCGGTGAAAACCGAAAGCCGAACGATTCCGGTGGTTTCCGACCCGGCACACGTCGCCATCGCGGCCGCCGATCTTGCCGTCGATACCGTGATCGTCGCCGGCCAGCCCAGCTGGGGGAGCGAGTACATCCGCACCCTCGGCTGGCAGTTGGAGGGGACATCCGCAGACCTGGTGCTGTCCAACCAACTCACGGATGTCGCCGGTCCGCGCATCCATTTCCGGCCGGTCGAAGGCTTGCCCCTGATCCACGTTGAGATCCCACAATTCGAGGGGACAAAGCACGTCCTCAAACGCTTCCTGGACATCGGCGTGTCCGGGATCGCACTCCTTGTCTTCTGGCCGCTCCTGGTGGCCATCGCGATTGCGGTGAAGCTCGACTCCCCGGGTCCCGTCCTCTTCCACCAGGAGCGGTGCGGGCGCAATGAGCGCACCTTTCAAATGGTCAAATTCCGCTCCATGGTGCAGACGGCCGAGGACGACCTGGCAGGCCTGCTCGATCAGAACGAGGCATCCGGAGCGCTCTTCAAGATTCGCAATGATCCGCGCATCACCCGGGTGGGACGTGTGCTCCGCAAGTACTCGCTCGACGAGCTTCCCCAGCTCTGGAACATCCTGGTCGGGAACATGAGCCTCGTGGGCCCGCGACCGCCGCTTCCGGTGGAGGTCGAAGCCTACGAGATCCACGTGCACCGGCGTCTATATATCAAGCCGGGTCTGACGGGGATGTGGCAGATCAACGGCCGGTCGAATCTGAGCTGGGAGGACAGCGTGCGGCTCGACCTCTACTACGTCGAGAACTGGTCGCTGGCCGGTGACCTGATCATCATCTGGCGCACCTTCAAAACCGTCATGCGCCCGGTGGGTGCGTACTGATGAAGAATGCGAAAAACCGATCAACGGAGGAATCACCGTGACAAGGACAGTCGGCTACGCTGGCGGGGCTTTCGACCTCTTCCACATCGGTCACCTCAACATCCTTAGAAACGCGAAGAGCCAATGCGACTATTTGATCGCCGGCGTGATGTCTGACGAGATGCTCCTGGTGACCAAGGGTTCACTACCCGTCGTGCCGTTGGCCGAGAGGCTTGAGATCGTTCGCCACATCGCCTTTGTCAATGAAGCGGTAGCTGAAATCGCCGACAACAAGATGGATACCTGGCGCTCTCTTCGCTTTGACGTCTATTTCAAAGGCGACGACTGGAAGGGCACCGAGAAAGGTCGCCGTCTTGAGCGCCAATTCGCCGAGGTGGGCGTAGAAGTCATCTTTTTCCCGTACACCATCTCGACCTCGAGCACGGCCCTTCGCCTTGCGCTGACGGCCATGTCCACCAACGCGCCCGACAACCAACCGGTTCATGACTTCAGCAACAGCGAGCGATAGGACAACCATGATTCCGAAACGGGCACTCATCACCGGTGTAACCGGCCAGGACGGCTCCTACCTGGCCGAGTTCCTCCTGTCGATGGGCTACGAGGTGCACGGACTCAAACGCCGCTCATCGCAGCTCAACACACAGCGAATCGATCACATTTATCAGGATCCGCACGAGCGCAACGCGCGCTTCTTCCTCCATTTCGGGGATCTCTCCGACTCATCGAACCTCACCCGCATCATTCAGGAGGTGCAGCCGGACGAGATCTACAACCTGGGTGCACAATCCCATGTGGCCGTGAGCTTCGAAATGCCCGAATACACCGCTGACATCGATGCCCTAGGCACCCTGCGCCTGCTTGAGGCGGTGCGATTGCTGGGAATGACGGACCGGGTGAGGTTCTACCAGGCCTCGACATCTGAACTGTACGGACTGGTCAGGGAGACACCCCAGAGTGAGATCACGCCCTTCCATCCCCGTTCTCCGTATGCGGTCGCCAAGCTGTACGCCTACTGGATGACCGTGAATTACCGAGAGTCTTACGGGATGTACGCCTGCAACGGGATTCTTTTCAATCACGAATCCCCGCGTCGCGGTGAGACGTTCGTGACTAGGAAAATCACTCGGGCCCTCGCTAACATCGCCCAGGGTCTCGAGTCCGGCCTGTTCCTCGGAAACCTAAACTCTCTCCGCGACTGGGGCCATGCACGCGACTACGTTCGGCTCCAATGGATGATGCTCCAGCAGGACGCACCGGAAGACTTCGTGATCGCCACGGGAGTCCAATATTCTGTGCGCGAATTCGTCGAATGGTCGGCGAGCGAGCTCGGCATCACCTTGAGATTCGAGGGTGAGGGCCTGAATGAGATCGGCATCGTCGACAGCGTCGTCGGAGAACTCTCCCCTGCCGTTCGCCCGGGAGACGTCATCGTGCGAGTCGATCCCCGGTACTTCAGGCCAGCCGAAGTCGACACTCTGCTCGGCGACTCGACACGCGCGCGCCTGAAGCTGGGCTGGCTGCCGGAGATCAGCGTGCGGGAGATGTGCGCGGAGATGGTCGCCTCCGACCTGATGATCGCGCAGAAAACCGCCCTCCTGAAAAGTCACGGTTTTCCCTCCCTCGTGTCCCTGGAAAGCTGGTGAACCGCAACACCGGCGCTGCTGTCTACGTCGCGGGACACAACGGGATGGTGGGCTCGGCGATCGTGCGCAGACTCACGTCGTTGGGTTACGTCAACATCGTGACCGCCAGTCATTCGGAACTCGACCTCGTCGACCAGCGAGCCGTTCGGGCCTTCTTCGAGGGCAATCACATCGATCAGGCCTATCTCGCTGCCGCGAAAGTCGGCGGGATTGAAGCCAACGACTCCTCGCCGGCGGATTTCATCTACGACAACCTCCTGATCGAGGCCAACATCATCAAGTCCGCGCACGACTTCGGCGTTCCGAGGCTCCTATTCCTCGGCTCGTCCTGCATCTATCCCAAGTTTGCCCACCAACCGATGGCCGAAGACGCGCTCCTGACCGGCACGCTCGAAGCCACCAACGAACCGTACGCCATCGCCAAGATCGCCGGAATCAAACTGTGCGAGAGCTTCAATCGCCAGTACGGGCGGGACTACCGAAGCGTGATGCCCACGAATCTCTATGGTCCCGGAGACAACTATCACGCATCCTTCAGCCATGTCATCCCCGGTTTACTCAGGCGTTTCCACGACGCACGAGAAGGCGGGGAGGATAAGGTCGTCATCTGGGGCAGCGGCAGCCCGCGACGGGAATTCCTTCATGTAGACGATATGGCGGCGGCCAGCGTGCACATCATGGAACTGGACCGGGAGGTGTACCAGGCCAGCACTACGCCGATGCTGTCGCACGTCAACGTCGGGACCGGCTCTGACTGCAGCATCAACGACCTGGCATCGGCGGTCGCCAAAGTCACCCGCTTCACCGGCCGTCTGACCTTCGACAACAGCAAGCCCGATGGTGCTCCTCGCAAGTTGATGGACGTTACCCGCATCCAGGCGCTGGGCTGGAAGCCGACGATCGATCTCGAGGACGGCCTCGAAGACGCTTACGCCTGGTTTGTTTCCCATCAAGCAGATTTTCGCGGGCGGTGAGCGGGCAGATGAGGGTCACCATCATTGGACTCAACTATTCCCCCGAGCCGACCGGCATCGCCGTCTACACCGCGGGGCTCTCGGAAGCACTGGCCGCGACCGGTCACCCGGTCACTGTGATCACCGGCAATCCGCATTACCCGCAATGGCGGATCTACGACGGCTACGACGGCCACAACCGCGTACACGGGCGCGAGCATGCGCACGAAAGAATCAGAGGTGTCAATGTCACCAGGGCCCCTCACGGTGTGCCGTCGAAACCGCGTCTGTGGAACCGCCTGGGTATGGAACTCAGCTTCGGGATTCGGGCAGTGTTCAGCAAGTGGGACAAGCCTGACGTCGCCGTGCTGGTTACACCTGCCTTATTCTCCGTGGGCGCGGCAATGCTGCGCGCGCGCCTGGTCCATACCAACACCTGTATTTGGGTGCAGGACATTTATAGCCTCGGAGTGTCCGAGAGTGGAACAGGGGGCCGCCTGGCCACCTGGTTGCTCCGCGGGATCGAGCGGTCCATCCTCCGCAGTGCGAACACAGTCGTCGTGATCCACGAGCGGTTCAAGCGCTATCTGGTTGAGGAGCTGGCCATCGACGCCGACTCCGTAGAGGTCATTCGCAATTGGTGTCACACCGACTACCCGAACGGCCACCGTCGGGAAGATGTGCGCACCACTCGAGGCTGGAAATCGGATGATATCGTCGTTCTCCACGCGGGGAACATGGGTGCCAAACAGGCTCTCGAGAACGTTGTCCACGCTTCAGAGATCGCAGAGAAGCGGGGATCGAGAGTGAGATTCGTTCTCCTCGGCGACGGAAACAAGCGGCATCAACTCGAAGCCATGGGCGGAAACCGCCGTCTCGAATTCATCGATCCCCTACCCGAAGAAGCGTTCCAGGCGACCCTCTCAGCCGCAGACATCCTGCTCGTCAATGAGCGGCCTGGCTTGACGGAAATGTGCGTACCGAGCAAACTCACGACGTACTTCAACACGGGGTTACCCGTCATCGCGGCAACTGATGAATCCAGTGTCACCGCCGATGAGCTGGCGTTGGCCGGCGGCGGAATCAGAATCAACGCCGCGGTCCCCGGCGACCTTGTGGACGCGGCCGAGATGCTCGGTGGCGATGCGGAGTCTTCGGCCGCGTACGGGGCGGCCGGGCGGAAGTTCTCGGCCGACTTCCTGTCCTCAGACGCTGCAATCGGCCGGATTCGGCGAATTCTGGAGAAGGGAGCCGTTGACGGCGGTGTCGAGAGAAATCGGTTGGCGAGGCCGATTCTGACCGGGGCGACGGATGCAATCGAACCGAAGTGAAGCGGAAATGGACAGCCCGGAACGAATGGACATCAACTGACGAGGATTGACCTGAATTCGACCGGCGGTCCATCCTGGTAGTTCTTGCATAGCCAGAAATAGCCTCCCCGGTAGCTCGCATCATCGATGTCCATCGACCAGCCGTCACCGTCAAGTCGCAGGATCCGAATACTGTTTGCGAGGACTTCGATCTGGAGACGCACCCACTCCGAAGCCCGTGGTGGGGCGGTCAGCACCGCTCTCAATCGCGTGCCCTCGGTCGTCCCCGCGACCCGGCTGAATAATTCAAGGGAGCCGTTCGCCCGGAGAATCATGTGGTACCCGGACACATCGCTGGCCACCCTGACTCGATAAGGGCGGTCGTCGGCGGCACCGAAGGCGAGCCCGGCGTGCTGCTCCTCCCTTGGAAGCGATTCCGGCCAACGGAGCTCGCACGTGATCCGGTATGATCCGAGACCCACCGGGCACATTGAGCCCATCAAGTAGCTCTGCACGTCCCGGTGGTCCAGTGCCACGGATGCGGCGCCCGCGTCGATCAGGGGCTGCACCAGAGTGCCCTCGTCAATGGTCCAGGGCAGGTCGCCGGCGGCCCGCAGCCCGGTTCCGAAGGCGTCACCCTGACTCCCAGCGGTCGTCCCGGTCACGTAGGGCAGATTAGAGCACATCATCCCGGCCACGCCGAGGTCGCTCATCCGGTCACGCATCGAGCGATAGTGCACCTCCCACGCGATAACCGGTTTGCCGAAGCCCACCAACACGGCCACCTGCGCATCCGTCGCCCTGTGTGACACCCCGAGCAAATCGAAACGAGGCGCAAGTTCATTTGCACGCTCGAAAAGTTCCGGAGTGAAGTATCCCCAGGTTATGTAACCGTGCCCGTCGACCAGTGTGTATTGCGTTGCACCTGCCCATTGTTTCCAGACGAAATGCTCCGTGGAGTGCGAGTAGCTGTCCATGACCTTGAGCAGGGCTTCCGTATTCGTGCCTTGCTTGTCTTCGAGAAAGATCACGTGCGTTGTGGCGAAGGCATCCAGTACGTCGGCGAGCAACGGCAGCGGCTCCCGTTCTGCCGCAGGGCCGAGCCAGGCTCTCGCGTCGCTGCGAAGTTGCGACAGTTCCTCCCAGGTGACTTCCGCGATCGGGAGGTCGACACCCGTCATCCGCTTGGTCGTCAGATCGTGATGGCACACCAACACGCCGTCTGAGGTGGCGCTGACCGAGACTTCGATCGCTTTGGCCCCGCTGTCGATCACGCGGCTGTACGAATCGAAGCTGTGCTCGACCCAGTTGTCTCCGGAGCCACGGTGAGCTATGTAGAACGGTGTCGTTCCGAGGAGATCTCCGATTGCATATCGTGCCGCAGCAGTCGGGAGTACGGAGACCGGGGGAGCGGGCGTGGCTTGGCAAGCCGACAGCAGCAGTGTTGAGGCGCCGGCCAGGAGGAACTGTCTTCGGTTTATTGGCGGCAGGAACGGAGCGCGGCTGATGTCAGCCGTGCTCTGCACGTCGGTACCGCTGGACATTCAGCTCGCTGTGTAGGTCAGGGTGAGCAGCGGGCGATAGGTGACGTTGGTGCTGTTGGTCGACCACAGCCGGAGGTTGTCCGGGCCGGCACTGATCAGCGCGACGGACACCGTTGAACCAGCGAGAGTTCTCAGCTGCGCCGCATCGAGCGTGACCAAGTAAGCCGTGTTCGTTGCCGATGCGCCGGCGAGGCTCCCCAGATCCAGTCCCAGACCGGTGGGTCGGTTGTTCCAGTTCACCGTGCCCTCCGTCCAATTCCCACTCAGCAGCTTAAATGTCTGGGCATCCACCGAGGCGGCGGTCGAGTCGGTCGAGGTTCGAATCCGCAGGGTCGCCCCGCTGAGCACAGTGCCCACCGGCGCAGCCGGGACTGCAAACTTTAGGTACGACTCGATCAGCGACGTGCCCGCCCCCCGGGACGACAACTGGCTATTGGACCCGAAGTTGGTCGTGGGAAGCACCTGGTACGTCGTCGAGTCTTCGCTGGCACCGGTCGTAAGGACCACCGGTCCCACAGGGGCGGCCTGAACCGTCGCCTCCGCGGTACCAGAGGCTGCACTCACATTGCCGGCAGCATCACGCGCCATCACCTTGTAGAAGTAAACACCCGACGCCAGACCGGGATCCGAATACGACGCACCCGAAACATCTGCGATTTTGCTCGACGCATCAGCGACGAACTCAGCCGAAGACCCCCGGTACACCGAATAACCCGTCACCGCGACATTGTCCGTCGACGCCGTCCAGGCCACCGAAACCGAACTCCCCGACACCGACGCCGTCAGACCAGTCGGAACACTCGGCACGTCAGTGTCGGCGGTCGCCACCGACGCGGATACCGACGCGGAAGCCGGACTTGCGTTGCCTCTGGCGTCGTAGGCGACCACGACGTAATGGTACGTTCCGTCAGCGAGCCCCGGATCCGTATATGACGCATCTGTCACGTCGGCGATCTTGTTGGTGGCGTCAGCGACGAAGCCGGATGCAGACCCGCGGTGCACCGAATAGCCGGTGACACCGACATTGTCCGTTGACGGAGTCCATGCCAGCGCGACGGCGCCGTTTGAGACGGTTGACGTCAGGCCGGAGGGAGCGCTCGGCGCCATGACATCGGGAGCGGTGTTGGAGCCCAGCTCGTAGTGAGCCGCGACGGCCGCTGCGCTCAAGGCCGACGGATAGACCGCCACCTCGTCGAGCGTGCCCGCAAAATAGGGACTGTCGGGCTGCGAGGGCCAGCTGTTGAGGTTGCCACCACCGGCACGCCAGTAGCCGTCAAACGCCTGGTTGAAGTTGGTAGGGTTCGAGCCGACCTCTGTGCCATCCAGGTAGAGCTTCATCCCATCGGGTCCCTGCGTGCCCACTACGTGATGCCAGGCGTTGTTGTTGAATCCCGCCGGCGATTCGATGAGTTGGAAGCCCCCGACGTACACGCCGAAGATGATGCTCCCGGAATTGGTCATGTAGATCTGCTTGTCGTAATTCGAACCCTGCCCGGTTGCGACGTTCTCAAAGCCGACGATCTTCCCGCCGGATGTCGTGTCCGTCTTGAACCAAGCTTCCGTGGAGAACTGGGCAACCGATGAGCGTGCGGTCTTGGTCGCAATGCCGCCGTCCTGAGTTCCGCTGGTCTGCACGGCAGTCCCGACCTTGATCGCCTTCGGCTGCTGCAGCTGGACTGCAGCGCCGTAATCTCCTTCGCTCTGGGCGTCGGACGATGAGTCTTTCGCCGCGCTTCCAGAGGTTTCGTCGAGGCGCCAGTACACATCAGGCTCGTCCGTGTAGATCCTGGCTCCATACGCGTCTGTCGGGGTCGGCGGAACGGCGAGGGTTCCCCCAGCGAGAGTGTAGTGCTGGGCGATCTGCGCGGCGCTCAGGGCGGATGCATAGACCGCGGTGTCGTCTATCTGGCCGCCGAAGAAAGCGCTAGACGGCTGGCTGGGCCAGCCATTCAGGTTGTCGCCACCGACATGCCAGTTACCGCTGTATTGCTGGCTGGTGCTGGTGGCGTTCTGGCCCACCCGGACGCCGTCCACGAACAACTTCATCCCGGACCCGCTCTGGGTTGCCACGATGTGGTGCCACTTATCATCATTGTACGACGAGGCCGTCTTGATCGTTTCGGTGCGACCGATGTAGACACCGAAGGTCAGGCGACCCTGGTTATCCATGTAGATGTGTTTATCGTAATTCCCGCTCAGGTTCGTGTTGCCAGTCCCGGTGCTCGGCCGACCATCCCCGAATCCGATGATCTTCCCCCCTTGGGTGGATGTCGTCTTGATCCAGGTTTCGATCGAGTAAGTGGTGGGTGCCGGTTTCTGCTGGTCGCTCCAGATGTAGCCATCAGTCCCATTGAACGTAGCGGAGGTGTTGGTGTCACCGACGATCGCGCCAGGCGCCCGGTAGGTGACGCCGTTCTTGTATAGGCCGTTCAGGCCGGTGACCGTCGCACCGGACTTGTCCTGTGCCCAGGGACCGGAAACCTCATCCAGACGCCAATACAGCCTGGCTCCGTCCTGGATCACCTGAGTGGGATAGTCAACCCCCTTGGTGACGGCGCGGGCTGCTACTGACGCCGACAGCGGACTGGTGTTGACCCCGTCATTCGCCGTCACCCGGTAGGTGTAATTCGTGCCCGCGGCGACATTCGTGTCAACGACGGTCACCTGGGGACGGGTCCACCACAGGGAACTGGCAGAGCCGGTCCAGATTGGGGTCGCTCCGCCGTTCCGGTAGACGTTGTACGTCAAGGCACTGTCGTCAGGGTCGACCACGGTGCGGAAGCGAATCTGATTGGCGCCCGAAGTGAGCGCCTCGGCTGCAACGACCGGGGTGGGCGGCGCACCGACGTCATCCGGACCGAAGCGTGTGAGTCCCTGTTGGACTACGCCGTTGATGACAGTGAACTCACCGCCGTACCAGAGGTACTTCTTTCCCGTTGTGGCGCCGGTGGCAATGGTGAGAGCACGCGGGCCGATTCCTTCGCCCGTACCGTCATTGGAAGTCGGGAACCAGCCCAGCAAAGCCGCGTCCGAGGTGTTCTGTGCCATCAAAAACATCCGTCTCCCGTCAGGAAAGGCGTTGTTCGATGAGCAGTCGTGCGCGTGACTCGCGGAATACAGGGTGCCCTGGTATTCGAGCACCGCCTGCGTTGCGCCCAGGCAGTTGTCCCGCCAAGTCTGGTCGAGTGTGCTCCAATTGACGGCGAAGCGACCGTCGAAGACTCCGCCCCCCGTTCCTTCGTTGCCCCCGTAGAACGCCGTGCCGTCCGACCACAGGGTCTTGGTCACCGAGGTACGCGGGATGAAGCCGAGAGGGTAATTACGCACGTTTGCGCCGGTGGTCGCATCGACGACCGCGATGGAGTGGGAATCCTGGTCATTGACCGTGAAAAAGTCCCCACCGATGGCTACCCTGCTGCGGTCGGGAGAGACGGCCACGGCCCGCCCGACAGTGTCAGCCGCCGGGGCCCAGGGCAGAAGCGCGCCCGACGTCGCGTCCACCGCTGCAAAGCGCTTGCGCGCCTGGCCGCCGACGGTCTGGAACTCCCCAGCCAGGTACAGGGTGGACGAGGTGGCAGCCATGCCGCGGACGAGGGAAGATACCCCCGCCACCCGGAACGGCTTGACGGTGCAGGCGACCGGGTCGATCGCGGCTACCCGCGCGGCGTTCACCCCGCCGACGGAGGAGAAATTGCCCCCGATGTAGATGGTGTTGCCGTCAGGTGAGGCAACCACCGACCGCACGGTCGGCGTGGCCCCATTAAGGGTCATGGCGAACTGACAGCTGTCAGGGGCTCCTGTCTCCGCGTTGAAAATCGCAAGCGTTCCCTGGTTCCTCGGCACTCCCGCACCGCCGCTGGGCGGCCTGATCTCAGAAAATGTTCCGCCCGCCACGACTTTTCCGTGCACCGTGCCGACTCCGTAGACAACGCCGTTCGTCTGCCAGGTCGACAGGTTGTCCGCACTGAAGGCGACGCCGGCGGAGAGCGCCGACGCCGGTTGTGGCACGGGACTCGCTATGACGAGTCCGGCCACGACAGCCACGGTCGTGAAAATTGCGGCAAGCTTACGCATAGCTACCTATCCCTCGGGTGAACAGCCTCATCGCCGAAAAGCTCTGATGACCGCGAATGAACTATGGAATCCAGCCTCACGCGGCCTTGGAGCGCTTTGGGTAAGAAAGCATTGCTCACGTTTAGCGAAAAGTGGGATCGGCGGAAACGTACGCCCTGTGCGCCACACCCGCAATGCCCCGGAGGAGTGACGTCCGACGAGGGGCTAACATGTGCCGAGGACGGGGCACGCTGCCCACGCTCAATCAATCCGAGGATGGCCCGTGATGACACAGTTTCGTGAAGCTCACGCACAGCTTGCGAGTGCGCAGAAGGCACAGACCGGGGTGTCGCTGTACACGCGATACGTCAATCGACCGCTGGGGCGCGTGCTGGCCTCGGTGTGTTTTGGGCTCAGGATGACGCCCAATCAGGTGACCGGGCTGTCGGCCCTTGCGACCGGGGCGGGTCTTGTTCTCCTGGTCAGCGGAGAACCAAGCCCGATCCGAGCCGTCGGCGTTGCGGTCCTCCTCGTTCTCGGCTTTGCGCTGGATTCGGCAGACGGTCAGGTCGCGCGCCTGACCGGCCGCGGTTCCCCCGCTGGCGAGTGGCTCGACCACGTCGTGGACGCCGGCAAGATCGTCGCGGTCCACGCAGCGATCCTCATCACGGCGTACCGCTTCTGGTCCACGGAGCCGATCTGGTATCTCGTGCCCCTCGCATTCCAGGTCGTGTCCGTTGTCACCTTCGTGGGTGGCCTGCTGACTGAGCTGCTCCTGCGCCGTTCAGCCAACGCAACCTCCACGACCTCGGCCATCGGCGAGGGCGGGGCTCGTCGCCCCTCGAGAGCCAGGGCCATTGCTCTGCTGCCGGCCGACTACGGGATCCTCTCGCTCAGCTTCATCCTCACTGGCTGGCCCGGTGCTTTCGTGGTGGTCTACAGCCTTCTCTTGGCCGCCAACGCGCTGATCATGGCGTTACTGCTCGGCAAATGGTTCCGGGCACTGTCTGCCCGCGGCTAAAGCGCGTCTTCCACCGTTTCTCCCGTAGCCGGGATGAAGACCCGACTGGTTCCCGTGGTCGAACGCTCGAACCACTCACCGTCGATCGGCCCGCGGAGCGCGGCCGGAACACCCGCCCATAGTCCGGGCAACCCGCCCGATCTCGCACGGGCGAGCACCGATCCTCCCGCCAGGACCGACCGATCCGGCAAGATAGCGCCGCCGAAGAGCAGACAGCGCGCTCCGACGAAACTCCGGGCTCCAATTCGCACCGGATATGCCGCCTGAGCATTTCGTCGAACGTCGATGCTGTGCGTCACAATCTTGGTTTCGTGCCCGGCGACACTGGAGTACTCGCCGATCACTATGGAGCCGGAGCAATCGAACTGATGCCGGCTCGTAATTTTTGAATGAGGCCCCATTTCCAGTGCCGCGCCGTCCGGGTAGAGCCGCTTGTACACGGGGTGGGATGAAAAAACGTTCAAGCGGCCGATGGTTGCGTGATCACCGATTGACACCCGGCGCATGTTCTTGAGCAGGTTCCATCGGCCTATCCGGCTGTTCGCTCCCATCGAGACCTGTGTGACCCGAAGGACGAGACAGGATCGCGCCATTGCGGTCGGATGAATGTCGTGGCCGATCGAGCGAAGGAGCCGGTTCTTAGCCGTGCTCGCCGGCAGCGCCCAAGCCAGCGCCCTCATCGCGTCTTTGATCTGACTCAAGAGCCGCTCACCCCGATTTCCGGAACCATTGTCACGTCGAGCGCATCCTCGCTGCGCTGGGCGATTGCGCGGCGCATGCCCATGAGTTCAAGCAGAAGCCTGAGCGAAAGCCCAGCGAAGATACCACAGAGCGCCCCCTCTGCCCCCCAGGACACGGCTCCGATCGCGACGCAGGGTAGACCGACCAGAGTTCCGATGGCCGTCGCCCCGGTCACCACATCGAGTCTGCGCAATGCCGCCAGGCAGGCCTTGCTGACGACCGCCTCGATCAGGCTCACTCCGGTGATCAGCGCCATCAGTATCAAGGTGACAAAGGACGGTTTGATCTGGCCGCCGCCGAGCCAACGCACCAGTTCCGGGGCTACGGCCAGCATGAGACCGGCGAGCGCAACCGCGAACACCACGGCGGCGACCAGCCCCGTCCTGACTCGGCGGACGAGGTCCTGCCTTCGAGCTTTGGGCACCCAGCCCTGGAGGATCGTGACGAATGGGCCGAGTCCCACGATCACCTGGCGCTGCACCTTCTCGACAACGGCGTAAACCGGCTGCGCGCCCGGGGCGATCAACGACACAATGACAATCGGGGTCGAGGTATACAGCGAGGAAAGCACGGTCGAGGTGACACCCAGCCGCTGCGAAGAAAGCACCATCCCTATCCGCCTGCGCGGAAGCGACCGGAGTCGACGGAGTCTCCACGGTTGCAGGATCCATATGGTGGAGGCCATGAATGCCGTCACCATACCGATCAGCTGCCAGAGCACACCCACGAGAGCACTCGACCCGTGAGTCATGTAGAAAATGCCGATGCCGGTCCCGAGAACCCGCGGGACGGTTTCGAAAACCAAGAGTCGGTACGGTTGCATGAGACCGACGAACCACCAGTTCGCGGTCAGTCCCACGGTCGCCGTGGACAGGGCACCGACTCCGGCGAAGATGGCGTAGTCGCGACCGACACCCCAGGCCACCGAAAAAACAAGAAGGCCGACGGGCACAATGATCAGCAGCTTGCAGATAACCGACTCCGCATATGCGGTGAGTCGCATGTTCGCGTCTGCCCTCGCCACGGAGGCCGGCCCCGAGAGACCCCAGCCGTAAGCCACGATAACCGCACCCACGCCGCCGATGGACTGGCCTGCCGCAATCATTCCCCACGCTGCCGCGCCGCTTGCCATGACCATTGAGGGGATGACCGCAAGCGAGACGACAGCCAGGAGCACCATCGAAATCGAGTATCCGACGATGGTGTTCATGCTGGCGCGAACGCGCCTCAGCCGTCTACCCCTCGGCGCACCTGCCTTCATCGGACCCTCATCTCGCCTGCCCACGCTCAGTTCGACGGGGTTGCATGCGAACAAGCTAGCAGCAACATGGTTCAACGGGATATCTAGCCGCTGATCGGTTGTCTGCGTACACTGACCGTCATGTCAGTCAGCGACGCGAGACCACCGATGGCCCAACCGTCAGGTCTCCCTCGCCGGAACCTGGCCGGATTCTCCGGCGCAGGCTACGAACGGGGGCGGAATTCGCTCTGGCAGATCGCCTGGCTTCTCCTCTCCGGACTCGTTGTTGTCCGGTGGTGGTGCCCGCCCCGTCTCCGCGTGGCGCTCCTTCGGCTTTTCGGCGCCACGATCGGTGACAATGTTTTGATCCGCCATCGCGTGCGCATCCACTGGCCATGGAAACTGGTCGTCGGTGACAACTCGTGGATCGGTGAAGAGGTCTGGATTCTGAATCTCGAGCCGGTGATCATTGGCAGTGACGTGTGCATTTCCCAGGGTGTCATGCTGTGCACGGGCAGCCATGACCGCACCTCGCAGACATTCGAATTCGACAATGCGCCGATTATCGTGGAAGACGGCGCCTGGATCGCGGCCAGGGCAACAGTTCTCCGAGGAAGCCGGATCGGCCATGACAGCGTTATCGGCGCGACGGCTCTGGTCTCTGGGAAGGTGCCCGCCGGCGCGTTCCTGCGCGCGCCGCGCGCGGAACGACCGGAACACACACAGAACCGGGACCAGACCTGAATGCGTGTGCTCTCCATCGTGACGCTCGTCAGTCCCAACGGTGAGTATGGAGGTCCCGTTCGCGTCGCGTTGAACCAGGCCAAAGCCCTCCGTGAAGCAGGCCACGACGTAGTGGTAGCCGGCGGCGCCCGCGGATTCGGCGAAGCGGCCCCCCATGAATTCGACGGGGTGCCGCTCCGTCTGTTCCCCGCCCGAACGATCATCCCAGGTATCGGTTTCGCCGGCCTGTGCGCACCCGCCCTGCAGCACTGGCTCAAGCAGGCCGCGCGCTCGTTCGACGTTGTGCACATTCATGCCGCCCGTGACCTCGTCACGCTCCCTGCGGCGCGCTGGTTGCGCAAGGCCGGGATACCGTACGTGGTGCAGACTCACGGAATGATCGACCCTTCAGACAGTCCATTGGCGATTCCTCTGGACGCGTTCGTCACCCGACCGGCTCTGAGGGGGGCGAAGGTGGTGTTCTACCTCACCGACCAGGAACGGAATGATCTCAGTGCCGTTGCGGGCACGGCGCTCAATCTGAAGCATCTCGCCAATGGCGTACCGGTGCCGGGGAGCGCGAACGGTCCCGCTGCGGGCACGGAAGTTCTCTATCTAGCCCGACTCGCCCGCCGGAAACGCCCGCAGCTCTTCGTGAAAATGGCGCTCGCACTCGCTGATGAATTCCCGACGGTGTCGTTCACCCTGGTCGGTCCCGATGAGGGAGAGGGGCCAGCGGTACAGCGCCTCATCGACGCGGCCGATAGTAAAGGCATACTGTCCTGGGAGGGACCCCTGGCCCCGGGTGCAACCAACGAACGGTTGTCGCGGGCCGCCGTATACGTTCTGCCTTCCATCGATGAACCGTATCCGATGTCAGTTCTCGAAGCCATGTCACTCGGCGTGCCGGTGGTCATCACGGATAGCTGCGGACTCGCTCCGGCGGTCACTGAGATCGGATGCGGAATTGTGGTGGATGACACTCTCGAGGCTCTCGTCGGCGCCGTTGCAACGGTTCTACGCGACGACGTTCTGACTCACAGCATGGGCCGCGCCGGCGCGCTGGCTAGCCGGAACCGGTTCGGGATGCAGGCGATCGCTGAAGCTCTGGCCACTTCGTACCGCTGAGCGAGTCACTTCCGGGGGGCCTGCCCGACTGTCGGACGAAAAGCAGACACGCCAACGCGACCGCCACCACTCCCGTCGCCTGGAGCAGTGAACCGCGCAAGAGAATTGTCATATAGACCGGAAAGATCGCGCCGACAATGGCCCAATAGCCCGCAGCATTGAACGCGGGGAGAAGTCGACTGTCCATGACACGCAGGGAGTAGCCCAGCAGGAGAAAACCCACGATAAGGACGCTGATACCTCCATTGACCAGGAATTCCGCCCAGAGCGGGGCAGAGAGGTTCTGAAAACTGTAGCCGCGATATTGGGCGAGCAGAATTCCCGTGTCCACAGGCTTGTCCGGCCAGACGCCTCGGGGCACCCAGAAGAGAACACTGCCGAGCGCCTGGCGCCCCGGCTCAATCAGCCCGTCAAGACCGTACGAAAATGCGTTGGCGACTTGCCAGAATGCGTCATAGTCAGGGTTCCCCTCGTACTCCCCGAAGAAACCGTTGCGCACCAAGTTGACTTCCGGGCGCCGGAAGGCATCCGCCAGAGGGAACAGAAAAATCAATCCGACGAGTGCTGCAGTCAGGGTCGCTCGAACACGCGCGACGGTGAGCAGGGCTCCCGCGAAAACGGCGAGGGCGAAGAGGACAGTGCCCAGGCTGTAGCGTGCACTGCTGACCGGATTCACGACGGTGAGAAGGAGTGCAATCCCGACAACGATCAGGCCGCGATAGGCCATCGACAGCGGCCCCGTCGTCCTCCGCCTCAGCTGCACGAGCGCACCGATGCCCACCAACAACGGATAGATAGCACCGGCGTACATGATCGAGCGCACCGCGGGATCCGTCCACGCCGCTGAACGCGCGGCAAAGGCTTGATCCCTGCTACCGAAAAGCGATCCCGCACCGACCCTGGAGATGAAATACAAGCTGAGTACGATGCCCGCGCCGACGAGCACCAGGGTCGGCCAGGTTCGCACCTGGGTCACCACCCGAACGGGGGCACTCCCCCGTTCTCGAATCCCGGTCGTCAGCTTGCTGCGCTCATGCCCGTAGGCACCCAATCGCCCGATTTCATAGCAGGCGACGCCGAGACAGACCAAGGCGGCCGTGGGGAGCTCGAGCGACTCGTCGATACCTTGCGTCGTCCGCGAGATGAGACCACTTCGGATCTGGACGGTTGGAGCAATCCCCATGAAGACGTAGACGAACATCCAGAAGAAGAAGTCGAACAGCATCGGACGGCCGACAACGATGATGAGGGCGAGTCGCAGACCCGCCCACACGACGAGGATCAGAGTCAGAATCCACGCCTGTCCTCTGCCGACGTCTGGCACCTGTACCAGGAGAGCCAGCGGCACGACAGCGGCAAGGATTGCACCGAGAACGGTGACCCCGAGGACGGTGCGAAAAGTCGTTGCCGACCCCGACGTCCCGACGGTTGCGCCGGGTCCAGGTTCCGTCACGAAAGCGCAGTTTTCACACGAACTGCAATTGCGGCATGACCTGCTTCGTTCACACTGACACCGTCACTTGCGACCATCGATGGATCGAGAACATTCGGTTCGAGCAGACTAACGTACGTGGCGCCGACGCGCGCCGCGGCGGCGCGAACCTCACTGTCCAATTCGGCTGCCCGACTATCGTCCGTACCGTTGAGCGCCGCCGGGCCGACTACGACCAGAGTAGCATCGGGCACTCCGACGCGCAGGGCGGCAAGTGCGGCATTGATGGTTGCCACTGCTTCAGGCAGATCCACATTCGTGCCGGCCCGCTCCGCCGCCACCACGACGACGGAGGGATTCAGGCCGACGGTCTTGGCCACCAAGTCCTGGTAGCTCGGACACGGCGAGGGCCCACAGGTTCCGGGTGTGACTCCAAACGCGATGTCACCTTCTTTTGTCGCGAGATTGACCTCTTGCCAGCCCTTGTCTGCAGCGAGCCCAGTCGACCAACGGGTGGCCTGGCCGCTGACTCCGGCTCCCGAGGTTGATGCCCCACCGAGGAACACGGCCGTAGGAGCACGTGGAACGGCGGTGATGGTGGGGTATGGGTCTTTCGGCGCTCCTGCGTCTTCCGTACCGACCGGTTGCAGCGCGAGGAGTGCAAGCCCGATGGCACCCACGAAAAGCACGGCGACGACGAGAAATTTCCACCACCGAGGCCGCATGAGACGTCGGGCTATCATGTGCTCATAGTGGCACGCATATGCCCCCCCTACGTGGGTCGCTGTGATAATGAGGTTCTTGATAGAGTCTCAGTATTGGCTGGTCAATCCGGTGCCGCTCGACACGGTGAAGGGCGAACGCGTGGATCAACGTGGATTCTGGAACCTCTTGCGATCTCGATGGGTTGCGCTCGTCACATTCACCATTCTTGGCGTCATCGCCGCTTCGGTCTACGTGCTGACCACCGAGCCTGAGTACTCCGCGGAAGCGGAGTTATTCGTTTCGGCAATCGGTAGCGATAGCACCAGTGACCTCGCGCAGGGCAGCAATTATTCACAACAGCAGGCCCGCAATTACAGCATCATGGCGACCCGCCAGATCGTCTTGGACCCTGTGATAACCGCGCTTGGATTGAAAACCACTGTCGGTGAACTTGGTGATCGGGTATCTGCCTCGGTGCCACTGAACACGTCTCTCATTTCGATCGCTGTCACGGATACCTCGCCGGACCGCGCCGCCGCCACTGCCGACGCGGTGGCGACGAGTCTGGTCAATACGGTGATCCGTCTGGTCCCGAAAAGGAGCGACGGCACTACACCACTACGCCTCGAGTCCGTGCAGAGTGCGACGACACCCACCGCGCCTTCCGCCCCCAGCCCGTCGATCGCACTGGCATCCGGATTGCTGGGCGGCTTCGTTGCCGGGCTCGGCTTCATTCTCCTGCGGGAGCTGACGAGCGCAAAAGTGAGAACCGCGGAACAGCTCAGGCAGTTCGGTCTGACACTTCTCGGGACGATTGTGTACGACCGCGGGAGTGTCAACAACCCGCTGGTCCCGCAACGAGGCTTCAGCCCCATTCGGGCCGAGGAATTCAAGCAGGTCAGAACGAACCTGCATTTCCTCCAGGCGAATGAGCGCCACAAGGTGTTCGTCGTCACCTCGTCCATTCCCGGCGAAGGAAAATCCGTCACGGCGGCGAACCTCGCCATCACACTCGCGGCCTCCGGCAGCCTGGTGTGTCTGGTCGAAGCGGACCTGCGGAGACCGTCCCTGGCCGACTATTTCGACCTCGAGGGATCGGTCGGTCTTTCGACTATTCTGGCCCACGACGCCGACGTGGATGATGTCCTCCAATCCTGGGGGCCGGACGGCCTCCAGATCCTGTTGTCAGGGCAGGTTCCCCCGAACCCGAGCGAACTGCTTTCCTCCACACACGCCCAACAGGTTTTCGCCTCGCTGCGCGACCGGTTCAACGTCGTCGTCATCGACTGCCCGCCTCTCCTGCCCGTGACTGACGCAGCTATCCTCGGAAGGTATTTCGGCGGGGCAGTTCTCGTCGTCGGGTCGGGAAAGGTCGAAACGCGGGAACTCCGGAAAGCCGTCGAGAGCCTCAAAACGGCAGGGACTCCGCTGCTCGGCGCGATCCTGAACCTGGCACCCGCTCGGCTTCTCGGTCGAAATCGAGGCAGGTATTACATGCCGCACACGGCGGCGGAGCAGGAGCCGTCACGTCAGGAACAACCCGTCCGCAGCCACGAGGAAGAAGTCGCACTCCGCAAACGGTAGCGATGTCACACGATCTACTCGACACAAAAGGGTGCTGCCGACCCGCAGGCAGTTCGGCAGCACCCGGCTATGTTCCGATGATCCTGGTTACTGGGTCCTGCTGCTTGCGGCGTAATACTGCAGATCCTGCACGACAGGGCGCGCAACGACTGTGTACGGAGAGGTGACCGCGGCGATCTGCGCCCCGTTCCGGTCTGCACTCGCACCGACCGTGCCCAGCGCCAGCGGGAACGTCCTGCTTGATTCTCCTGCCGGCGCCTCGAACGATGTCTTTTTTCCTCCGATTGAGACCGTGACCGTCGCCGGTGCCGTGAGGAATGTGAGCACTCCGACGGTATCCCGAGGCTTCATGGCTGTTCCGCTCAACGTGGGCGACATGAGCTGCTGCGGCGTGGTCGGCGTCGCTGCATAGGGCTGAATCCGGTGCGTCAAGTAGATCGAGTCGTTGACGATAGCCGGCGCCGAGCCCTTCTTGAACTGGCTCAGGTAGTACGCGTTGATATCCAGGAAGGCCTCGCCGTGCGCTGCCGAAGGAGCAAACGACGTCCCCTCGGAGTAGTCGTTCCACGTGACCAGTTGCACCAATTCAGAACCGTTCGACAGCGCCCGTTTCCAGGACGCCTTCAGGGTTTCCGTATTGCCGGCTTCGTCATAGAGGTAGCTTCGGGGCCGGACGTCCTGGACGGCAACGGGAGACATCCACTTCACGCCGAGTGCTCGTGCCTTCGCCGCGTAGTCGGGACCGTTCTCGATGGTCACCGGCGTCCGGGTTCCCCAGTTGCTCAACGCATAACTGATCGGTGCAAAACTCTTCAGGTTCTCGTCACTGGCATTAAGGAATACGGCGATGAACGCCGTCTTGATTCCATACTGCGAAGCCAACGTCGACTTCAACTGCCCCCACCAGACCGCGTTCTGACGCTCGGCGGCGAAGGAGGAGAGAACGAATTCGCCTGTACTCAGACGATAGGTGGCCGGGGACTTGTATAATTCGGCAAGTTTCGCCGCGATTGTCGCGATGCTGGCCTTTCCAGCGCTGGCCGTCATATCCAGGTTCGGGACAATGGTGAAGTTTCTGCCGGACTGCTCCGCGCCCTGCACCAAATCGAGTGTTCGCTCCCAGTTGAGGCCGGACAGACTCATGATGTCGACGGTGAAGCCATCGATACCGGCATCTGCCGCGTCGGTGACTTCCTCTTTCATATCAGTGAGTTTCCAATCCCCCGAACGCGGAGCGCGAGCCTCAGGGCGGTCGCGCAGCAATCCGCCGTAGTTGGCGTGGATGCCTCCCTCGCCCTGCGAGGTGAGGTAGTTGATCGCATAGTAATCCGATGCGGGTGCCTTGTTCTCGATGGAGATGGGGTACGGCGGAAAGTAGTGTGCAAAGACCTTTTTGCCGGTGGTGTTCGACCCGGGAACCGCGAATGACAGGTTGTCGGAGCCGGTCGCCGAGCCGGTGGCCGAGCCGGTCGCCGAGCCGGTCGCCGAGCCGGTCGCCGAGCCGGTCGCCGAGCCGGTGGCCGAGCCGGTCGCC